>NZSH01000046.1 GCA_002696705.1 Woeseiaceae bacterium
TTTGTCGGAGAATGTCCGCCGCAAAGACCAATTCAACACCGATACGGTATGCACGCTCTAAACGATCCTGTATTCTTTCAATCTCGCCTGGGTGATGGAGAGCGTTATGCGAGTCCGGACCAGGCCCCAACTCACAGCCCACCAAGACAACTCCTCTTTCCTTCGCTAATTCCAGCAACTCATCACTCATCTCATAGCCGTGCTCAAGTGAAGCAACTCCAGCCTCAATCGCGACACGGGCACCCTCTTCCACTAAGGAGTGGGCCGCGACTTTAACTCCAGCCCGACCTGCTTCTTCAATAATAAATTTAATATCCTCGACGGAGTACATATACGGTCTAAATCCTCGATCATCGACAATGATCTTGATCCAACTTGCACCATAGTGAATGTTTTGACGGATAGCTTTCCTAATTTCATCGCGAGTATCCGCTTCGAAAAAGTCGATCAATGCGACCTCGGGACTATTAGCGCTTACACGCATCTGTCCTCCAAATGGCGCAAGGATTTTCCCTGAAATGAAAAAAGTGGGCCCTGGCACGCTCCCGATTTGCCCTGGTCGAGGATCGGCATAGGCTTTTACTTGACCTGTGTTGGCAGTCGGCTCGGCGCTTAGAATATTTAAGATCGCAGAGTCTGCAAAATCGCCGGCGTTACCTAGGTCACGTATGGTTGTGAAACCCGCATCCAAGTATGATTGGGCGGCGAGGAAACCTTGAATAGACCGTGCAGCAGTTGAAACCTCAACATTGTATTCCAAAAGGCTTCCCCAATCAGAGTCGGGTGAATTATCAGCGTCGTACGCACTAGCAACATGAGTATGCGCGTCCATAAGACCTGGTAGTACCGTCAGAGACGACAGATCGAGATGTCTCGCGCCGGCAGGAATTGTCAAATCCCCGCCTACCTCTTGAATGATCCCGTTCTCAATGACGACGGTCTGATTCGGGAGAGCTGTCCCCGCTTCAGGATCGACGAGTTGGCCAGCAGTGATCACCGTTACCTGAGCTTCGGCAGACGTGAGGAAAAGTGTGAGTAGGAAAATACTCGCAAGTCTCAAAACAAGTCGCACATTCATTATTCGTGTCCTTATCTTTTGCAACGCTATAAACAAGTTCGAGGCGTTAAACTATTTTCAATATTTAAGATCGTTTCAACCTTCACCTGTTCAAAATGAAAGGTGTTAATCATGTCGAAAAACGACACCATCTTTCATGACAAATGACACCTGCTTGAGAGTCATAATGTCGTCTAATGGATTCTCAGGCGTAGCAATAATATCCGCGGCCATGCCAGGTCGGATATTGCCACGTTCATTCTCAATACCAAGCAATCGCGCTCCATTCGTAATCAGCGCTCGCAAGGTATCGGCGTGTGGTATTCCTGCTTTGACCCACGTCTCAATAGGATCGATGGAAATTTCCCCACGAGTAAGTCCAGCCCGATTCATCAAAATATCTGAGCCATAGGCCATTTCAACCCCGATGCGATGGGCGCGTTCTAACCGATCGAGAGCTTTTTCGTAGATGGCACCCCGATAAGCTTGAGCCATAACATCAGCGAGATCGCAGCCGACCAACACGATGCCCTGAGCCTTAGCTTGTTCCAATTGTTCATCGGTCATCTCATAACCATGCTCGATGGAAGCAACACCACCCTCGATAGCAAGACGGGCACCCTCTTCCGTAACAGCATGGGCGGCCACCTTAACTCCAGCTTGACGCGATTCTTCTACGATGAATTGAATGTCTTCGACGGACCACATATACCGATAGTCATCGATGACAAGCTTGATCCATGTTGCGCCGTGATAAAGGTTTTCTCGAATAGCTTTTCGTAATTCGTCACGGCTGTCAGCGTAATAATAATCCAGTAAGCCTATGTCGGGAGCATCAGGACTGACACGAAACTGGCCTCCAAAAACCGAAATGATTTTCCCAGAATAAAGAAATGTTGGGCCAAGTACTCCGGTAATACGTCCAGGGTTGACCTCAGAAAAATCTTGGAGCTGCCCTATATTCGGAGCAGGATCCTGAATTTCGCCATTTAAAAATTCTCCCAGTGCCGCATCAGCAAAATGTCCAGCATTTCCAAGATCCCGAACCGTCGTAAATCCTGTCGCCAACATCGACTGAGCATTCAGCAAACCCTGAATTGCCCGCTCTGCAGTCGCAACATCAACGTTATATTCCTTCAGGTTCGACGCCGGAAAATTATATGACCCCGCCAGATGCGTGTGAGAGTCGATGAGACCTGGTAAAACGGTTAAGTCGGATAAATCGATGAGTGTGGCGCCACTTGGGATCGCGACGTCTTCGCCTACCTCGAGAATTATTCCATCTTCAATAACAACTTTTTGATTGGATTGAGTAACTCCTGTCTCGGGATCAACAAGTTGACCGGCAGTAATCACCAGTAGACCGCCAGAAGCTGTTCGCTCAGGGATCAATTCACCTCCCAAATCCCGAACCTGAGCTTCTGCAGTTGCTAGACAGAAGGCAAATAACACGGTACTCAAAAATCCAAGAACACAGCGTCTGTTCATCTAATCGTCCTTTCAAGCCCCCGCTTCCAACCAGCACGGCGCTGGCCGTCAAAAAAGTAAACCATTACTTTATCCCCGATAACAGTTAAGAATCTACAACTTCTCGAAACACTCGCAGGAAATTTCCTCCCAGTATTTTTTCAATTTGTGACGCGGTAAAACCTCGTTTCTCAAGGCCATCAGCCAACACCAGCATCCGAAAAGGTGTGTTTAATTCCTGAATCAAAACATGTTTGGGAAACACTTCAGAAAAACCATTTTCGATTTCCTGCGCAGCGGTCACCTGCGACAGCTGGAGGCGTGCTGCAACGTTAGCCGCTGTTTCAACCTCCATAGAGTGATCACTTCCAAAGCCGACGTGATCGATTCCTGCGATCTGGGCTACGTGCTGAATATGATCAAGAGCCGCATTTAAATTTACGGTATCGTCCGTGGTTAACCATTCACTAATGTTGAATATACCGACGACACCTCCCTTGTCGGCTAATGCCCGAATTTGCTGATCGGTCCGATTACGAAGCGAACGATATAAGGCTCGGCAACCAACATGGGTAAACACACACGGCTGCCTTGAGATTGCAATGGCATCAAGAGTGGTCTTGTCGCCACAGTGAGATAAATCGATCAATATACCTAGTTCATTACAACGTTCGACTACATCAACCCCGAAATGACTTAAGGTGCCATCGTTGCGATCGCGGTAACCGTTTCCAACTTGATTTCGTGTATCGTGCGTTAACTGTAAAACCCGTAATCCAAGATCAAAAAACATTCGTAGCATTGCCAACTCGCCATTTAAGATGCTGGCATCCTGAGATAGATAAACCATGGCGAACTTACCAGCGCGCTTAGCATTCTGAATGTCCTTCGCCGAGAGTGCTCGCACCACAACATCTTGATGTTTGTCTAGTTCTTCGTTCCAGCGAGCAAAAAGTCGTAGTGCCTCATTCAGGGAGCGCCCACGTCGACTAATCCCAACATCCCAAAAAGCTGCTGTTTGCCCAGATACTCGCATGGCCTCAAGCGTTTCGGCCGAAAGTGTAGGCGCATTATCTTGTGTGTAGAGCAGTGCATCAATACTGATTGACGTCTCAAACAATGCACGAAGTTCGCGTGAGACAACCGGTGGCTTATTCACCGAACTCTGGGCGACCAGATGGGCAGGGAAACCGCCTACCAAGGTGGATAACGATGCCGCCGCTTTTACGAATGCCCTTCGATTCAATCGCATGCATTCTCTTTCGGATTCAAAACGGGACTACTTGGTATAACAGAACCTAGTGCCTTGAGGGCTGCAAGAATTCTTTATAGCCCTCGATTCTCCTAGTTAAAGAATTGTAATAATCATTGTGCATTCTGTAGGTCTCGCACGAGACGCAGATCAAAAAGACTGCCCGCTATAGCTTCCTCGCGAGCTTCGAACCTAACAGTGATTTTGGTTTTTCCCTGAGTTACAGAGAGCGGAATCGAGTATGCGCGGTCTAGAAATTCACTTGGATGATACTCCAGTGTTTCGGTCGCCACATGTTCACCATCTATCAGTATATTGAAGCTGCGCAGCAAACCACCACTACCCCGATAGGTGCACATCAGTGTCAACGGCACGTCGGGATCCGCCAGTAAATCGTAGCTGAACCAACCACCGGCCGCCGCTTGCCGGGACGGTAAACTCTCAAACTCGCCTTCGATTGTGGTTGCTTCACCCTTAAGCCCGTGGGCGGCTTCGCTGTTCATTTGACTGACATCGACCGAATCGACCGTCTGTTCTCCAATCTCCAGACGACGAGCATCCATTGCAGCGAGGTTAGCTTCGTGCTCCGCCCACTCAACCTGGCTGTACCGCTTAAAATAGACTGTGTACCGTGTGTCAAACATTGTGTAGAAAGGAGACAGGCGCAAGTCTCGCGGTCGACTGCCATTCACGAGCTGGAAATGGAGAGGTTCCCCATCAATAGGTTTGATGCCATCCAGTATTGATGGAAGGTCGCCCACAAGCCCGACATCTTCAACCGGCGCGATGCGGCTCAGCCGCGGCGCGCTGCGTCCATAACGCGTCGCTTCGTCTAATCCAGTACGCCCAAGATCACCACCGAGCACGAGAGGCCCGTACATCAAAGCGACCGTATTGGGATCATCTGGCATCGTCTCACTCCGTAAGCTCATCGGTAAACCAACTTCCACAATGTCGCCCGAGCTCCAAATCCGCTGTACTGACACATAGGAACCTGCAGTTGCCTCTATCAACTCCGGCTCACCATTAATCATCAAGTCCATTCCATCCATTGCCCAACCGGGATATCGAATCTTGAGCGTTAACTCCAATGGTTCCTCTGTTTCTAGTGTCAAACGTGTGGACTCTGTATAAGGAAATGTTGTTTCCTGTGTGACAACCAATCCTTTGTCCATCCAAGTTAACTCCGAGGCAATGAACAAATTCACGTAGAGCGACTGGTCATCAAAAAAATAGATGGTATCTGCATACTTCGCGTGGTTTTCCAGGCCAGTTCCAACACAGCACCAGAAGGACTCCTCTGGGGTCGCATAGGTTTTGAACGAACCAGGTCGGAGGGGACAGTAGTACATGACCATGCCAGTTCTTGGGTCCTGGGAACCTAGGATTTGGTTGAATAAACCCCGCTCGTAGAAATCCATAGTCTCTGCCGAGGGTGACCATCCAAATAGATGACGTGTTAACTTCAGCATGTTGTAGGTATTACACGTCTCTGCGCTGACAGTACCAAGTTGCTGTGAAAACGTGTCGACGGGAAAGAAACGTTCGTCATAGGTGTTACCACCAATGACGTACGATCTGTAATTCGCCACACGATCCCAGAAAAATGTGGCAATGTCGCGATACCGTTGTTCCCCAGTCAGTTCGTACTGACGAGCCGTGCCGATGATCTTTGGTATCTGAGTGTTGCCATGCAATCCATTCAGGGCATCCTCTCCAACCGCAAGTGGATCAAGTATGGCGCGATGTTCAAACGCCCGTGCCAAATCAAGGTAGTCGTTATTCCCTGTGACAGCATACAGATTCGCCAATAGGTCATTCATGCCGCCAAACTCGGTGTCGAGTGCGCGTTGCTGCTGCTCAAGACTTAGACGGTCGACACGCCCTTTGACCCAGTCAGCCATTCGAGTAACCACCTTTAATGCTTGTGGGTTCTCAACGAGTTGATAGACATCAAGCAGCCCAACCATGATCTTGTGGATAGTGTAGTACGGTGCCCATACACGCTCACGACGCTCTACTCGGTCAAATAACTCCTCGGGAAACGCAGAGAGATACCCTGCATTAAATCCTTGCGCCTCTAATGCCTCTTGAATCTCAACCAAATGCGCGACCATTTCATTCGCGCGTTGCTTGAATCGTTCATCACCTGTACTGGCGAACATTAGGGCATTCGCTGTCAGATAATGGCCCATGGTGTGACCGCGTAACTCGACATCCGGCGCTTCCCATCCGCCCAAGGGATCAACCGACGAGGGTAAACCGGCATTGATGCGGAATGTGTGCAGTAGTCGCGATTGATCGAGAGCAAGTAAATACTCTTGGCTTAACTCCATCGCACTCTGAAAGTCACTAGTGAGCAAGCGCACGTCCTGGAGTCGAAAAGGGCGAGCCACTGGCGGCATCGCATCGGAAACAACAACTCCACCGTCCACCGGAAACTGCTTCGAAGGATTGCATGCGGCCACGCTCAGCCACACCACTGTCCCAAGGAAATAAANCCATACACAACGAATATCCATCGCGACTCTGAACTCCTNTCCGGTATTCGACGCGTTGACTTCTCGTATGATGGCATTATTCTATGCGAGGGTTTTTCGCTAGTGTTACCTTTCTCTNNAANTCCGATACACTGGCATCTCANTTCGGTGATANAGAAGGAATTTAAGGNANAGAANNTTGCAAGNTATGNGGTACCGTGGCAATTGATTCTGGNCGGCGGTTTGCAATCGGTNTCGACTNCGGGACCAACAGTGTCCGNGCGTTGATTGTAGACGTNGCTAATGGTGCAGAGGTGGCAACCGCTGTTTNCCANTACCCTAGTGGTATAGCTGGNGTCNTGCAGGATCCANAAGANCCGAACGTNGCACGGCANAATCCNAATGANTACATCAAGGGGTTCGCTCGGTCAGTGAGCCAAGCCGTGAAAGCCGCAAGACGAAAGAAGNNCTTTCGTTCCGACCGTGTTGTTGGCATTGGTATTGACTCGACTGGCTCGACCCCAATCCCAGTAGATCGTGATGGAATGCCGCTCGCCTTACAGAAAAGATTTGGTAAACACCTCGCAGCGCAGGCCTGGCTTTGGAAAGACCACACGGGGCACGCTGAAGCGGCTGAAATAACAGAAAAGGCTGCAGGTCATCCAGACCAGTACTTGACCAAATGTGGAGGAACTTATTCAAGTGAATGGTACTGGTCGAAAATTCTTCATTGCAAACGGACCTCACCAAAGATTTTTGACGCAGCTTATGCCTGGGTCGAACTGGCAGATTTTGTTCCAGCTTTCATTACGGGACATACAAATCCCTTAACACTAAGTCGTGGCATCTGCGCGGCCGGTCATAAGGCAATGTACAGCGAAAGCTGGGGAGGACTACCTAGTGAGTCCTTTTTAAAATCTTTGGATCCTGCACTAGTACCACTTCGACGACGCTACGCGCAACAAGCGGTACCGTCGGATCATAAGGCGGGTGACTTAAGTGCGAGCTTGGCCAACCAAGTCGGTTTACCAAAAGGGATTCCGGTGGCTGTCGGGGCCTTCGATGCCCATATGGGCGCGGTCGGCGCAGGTATCACTCCGGGCACGCTCGTAAAGATTATTGGCACCAGCACCTGCGACATGATGGTCGCCCCGATGAATGAGGCGCTGCCCGACATCCCAGGCCTGTGCGGCATCGTACCAAACTCGATTGTTCCTGGAACATACGGCCTCGAAGCTGGACAATCGGCGGTTGGGGATATCTTTAACTGGTTTACCAACTCACTGGCTCCCAACAAATACACAGTAAGGGGTGATGCACATATAAATCTGACCCGGGCCGCTACACGACTGAAGCCTGGTGAAAGTGGGCTTCTCGCGCTTGATTGGAACAACGGTAATCGCACTATCCTCGTTGACCCACTACTCAGCGGGTTACTACTCGGACAGACGTTGCAGACAACCGCACCGGAAGTCTATCGGGCACTCGTCGAAGCGACCGCATTCGGAGCACTCACGATTATTAATCGCGTCGAAGAATATGGTGTACGTGTGCGTGAGGTGGTCAATTGTGGTGGCATTGCTGAAAAAAATCCGTTCATCATGCAGGTATATGCTGATGTCTGCAATCGTCCAATGAAAATTAGTCGCTCTGCACAGACTTGTGCGTTAGGTGCGGCTATTTTCGGCTCGGTCGTTGGGGGAGCTCATCGAACTGTTAAAAGTGCCCAGCGTCACATGACGGGAGTTAAGCAGACAATCTATCGGCCACGCCAAAGTGCAGTGAAAATCTACGCGGAACTGTACCAATTGTACAGATGTCTGCACGATACCTTTGGTGTAACGGGACAAGCCATGCCGCTTGACGGCATCATGAAAGAGCTGATCAAGATTAGAAGTCGTGTGCGACGTTAATAGGTATGACGATAATACTGAGGTGACGATATCTTATGCTCGACGAACTGAAGATTGAGGTCTGTCAGGCCAACCGCGATCTCGTATCGCTCGGTCTCGTAACGTTAACCTGGGGTAATGTCAGCGGCATCTGCCCAGAACGAAAAAATGTCGTAATTAAACCGAGTGGGGTGCCATATGACACACTCCAACCAGAACACATGGTCGTCGTTAGCCTAGATGGCGAGGTCGTGGAAGGAACGCTCCGCCCATCATCTGATACACCAACTCACATTACTCTCTATCAAGCCTTTGACAGTATCGGGGGAATAACCCATACACATAGTCGACACGCCACTATGTTCGCGCAAGCTAGACAAGAGATCCCCTGTCTGGGAACAACCCATGCCGATCACTTTCAGGGACCAATACCAGTAACCCGTCAACTCAGCGAGGCAGAGGTGCGCCATGACTATGAGTCCAACACTGGTCACGTTATCCGAGAACGTTTCAAAGAATTAGATCCGTTGGAGATACCCGGTGTACTCGTGGCGGGCCACGCGCCGTTCACATGGGGCCGCACCGTTCGTCAATCGGTTGAAAACGCACAAGCGCTCGACGCATTAGCCGAGATGGCCTTAGGCACTTATGCCATCAGCGCTGATAAGGTNGCGCCACTCGAAAAATACATTCTCGAGAAACATTACCAACGAAAACATGGCAAGACGNCTTACTATGGACAACGCTAGCTCCACATAATCTGCCAGCACCCAATCATGAGAGACCTAGACTCCTACGAAGCATGGTTCATCACCGGTAGCCAACACTTGTACGGCAAGGAAGCGCTCCGGAAGGTTGACGAACATGCTCAGCAAATTGCTCGAGANCTCAACTCATCCAGTGAGATTCCTGTGCGCATCGTCCATAAACCTNTGGTNGCAACATCGGACGCGATTCATGGTGTTTGCCANGAGGCCAGNCGTGACGACAACTGTGTCGGCATCATTACTTGGATGCATACATTTTCACCCGCGAAGATGTGGATCAGCGGTCTTCGCGTGCTCCAGAAACCGCTCGCGCATTTACATACCCAGTTCGACCGAGATATTCCATGGTCAACAATCGACATGGATTTTATGAATATGAACCAGTCCGCGCATGGAGGGCGTGAATTCGGACATATCTGCACTCGCATGGGCATTCGTCGGAAAGTGATTGTCGGACATTGGCAGGATGCAGCAACCGTAAACGATCTCGGTGGATGGACACGTGCCGCGGTCGGTTGGCACGACGCCCAAGGAGCTCAAATTGCACGGTTCGGAGACAACATGCGGGATGTTGCCGTTACCGAAGGTGACAAAGTTGAAGCGCAAATCCAATTAGGGTATGCGGTGAACGGATTTGGGTTGGGTGATTTAGTGGCGGCAGTTGATGGCGTCACGGACGCAGCAACCGATCAACTTGTGCAGGAATATGATGATTGTTATTCAGTAACGGTTGCACTCAGTCCCAGGGGTGAACGGAGAGAATCGCTTCGAGATGCTGCTCGCATCGAATTGGGGCTCCGCACATTCCTCGAACAGGGAAATTTTAAAGCTTTTACTGATACTTTTGAGAACTTACACGGATTGCGGCAACTCCCTGGTATCGCGGTCCAGCGGTTAATGAACGATGGTTATGGATTCGCCGCTGAAGGTGATTGGAAAACTGCAGCCCTCGTACGGGCCATGAAAGTGATGGCAGAAGGTTTGAAGGGTGGCACTTCTTTTATGGAGGATTATACCTATCATCTGGACCCAATCAATCCAATGGTCCTTGGGGCACACATGCTTGAAATATGTCCCTCGATCGCTGCCAACACTCCGTCGGTCGAGATTCACCCGCTGTCGATCGGAGAACGTGAGGACCCGGTACGACTTATCTTCGAAGCAGCTCCCGGAGAGGCTGTTAATGTCGCCATCCAAGATTTGGGCGATGAATTTAGGATGCTCGTCAATGAGGTGGATGTCGTCTCACCACCTGAAATGCTTCCAAAACTGCCGGTGGCTCGCGCTTTGTGGAAGCCACGACCAGATCTGAAAACTGCAACCACAGCTTGGATTCTTGCCGGTGGTCCTCACCATACAAGTTTCAGCCAGGCTTTGCATTCCGAACACCTAGAAAATTTTGCTGAAATGGCAGGCCTTCAACTCTTGGTGATCGACAATGACACGTCGGTGCGAGCTTTTAAGAGTGCCCTAAATAGGCGTTAAGAATTTCTATGCACTGGTTGGATTGGGTAATCGTCACTTGCTACTTCGCTGGCCTGTTTATCTTGGTGTGGTGGTTAATTCGCAAGAACCAAGATACCGCAGACGACTACTTCCTCGCCGGACGTAACTTGAGTTGGTGGATCGTTGGGGCGTCAATTTTCGCTTCGAACATCGGTTCCGAACATCTGGTTGGACTGGCTGGCTCTGGCGCGACCGACGGAGTCGCCATGGCGCATTACGAACTACATGCCTGGTGTCTGCTCGTGCTGGGTTGGGTTCTTGCACCGTTCTACATGCGCTCACGCATCTTCACGATGCCAGAGTTTCTCGAAAAACGTTTTAGTCCAATCAATCGCTGGGTCCTATCGCTAATCTCCCTGGTGGCGTACGTGCTCACAAAAATCGCCGTGGGTATTTTTGCCGGTGGCATCGTCTTCTCAGTTCTTTTACCAGAAATGCGGCTCGGTCCCCTCGACAGCTTTTGGATCGGTTCGATTCTGGTGATAGCACTCACTGGTCTTTATACCGTACTCGGCGGCCTGCGCGCGGTCGCCTACACGGAAGCTGTCCAATCAGTCGTGCTTATCGTTGGGTCTATCCTAGTCACTGTATTCGGACTCAATGCCCTCGGCGGCTGGAATGTTCTTCGAGAGATCGCTGGCTCGGAAATGTTCAACCTCTGGAAACCACTAGTTCCTGAAGGGGTCATCGGCACCTGGATGCCGGTCAAGGACGTCGACGTCACGGGTCGTGTCGTTCGTCAAGCTTGGTATTTCAATGACAACTACCCTTGGTTGAGCATGCTGTTTTGTGCCCCGGTAGCAGGATTATGGTACTGGTGTACCGATCAATACATCGTCCAACGAACGCTTGGGGCACCAAATGAACAAGAAGCCCGAAGAGGAGCAATCTTTGCCGCATGCCTCAAGCTCCTTCCAGTTTTCATCTTCATTATTCCTGGCATGATCGCCTTCGCTCTCGCTACTAGCGGACGCTTGCCAGAAATGCAGCAGGTTTTACTGGACGGGAACGGCGAGATTATTCGCGAAGAAGCCCAGAAGGCCTTTCCGTTATTGGTGGCAACAGTCCTGCCAGCTGGAGTCCGCGGCATCGTGGTAGCGGGACTCCTTGCAGCATTGATGAGTTCACTGGCTGGAGTCTTCAACGCATCTGCGACCCTCTTCACGATGGATTTCTATCGCAAATTACACCCAAGTGTGTCCGACCATCAATTGGTTTGGATTGGGCGACTCGCAACGATCGTAATGGTTATTGTTGGATTGCTGTGGATTCCAGTTATACAGGGGGGGCGGGGGTTGTATGACTACCTACAGGGTGTGCAAGCCTATCTAGCACCACCGATTTTCGTTGTCTTCTTTCTGGGAGTCTTCTTCAAACGCCTAAACGGCTCTGGTTGTCTGGCCTCGCTCGTCATCGGGTTCTTGCTCGGACTATTCCGTCTAGCAGTAGACACACCCGTCAAACTTGGATTGCCAGGTTTTGAAAACGGTTACGTTCAAGGTTCCTTCCTTTGGATTATTAACAACATGTTCTTCCAGTACTACAGCATCCTGATCCTGATCGTGTGTGTGGCGGCAATGGTCATCACGAGCTATCTGACAGATGAACCGGATTACGCAGCCATCAGCGGTTTAACCTACGGGACGCTTACCGACGAACATCGTCGTAAATCACGTAGCAGTTGGAGTACCGGCGATGTTGTGGCGTCAGGAGCTGTGTTATTAGCGATAGTCATGGCGTATTTATACTTCACAGGATAGGAAGGCTGCGTAGTCATTATGAGTCCTCGACACCTGACCTCGATTACTTTTCCACTACTGCTTATCATCACCATCTTAACCAGCTGTAGTTCTGAATCGTCGAAACGTCCGAACATTGTGATCATCATGGCAGACGACATGGGGTTCTCTGACATTGGGCCCTATGGCAGCGAGATCAACACTCCGAATCTTGATCGACTGGCCGCTGGCGGTATTCGTTTCACTGAGTTCTACAATATGGCGCGCTGTGTTCCCACGCGTGCATCACTACTGACTGGACTCTATCCNCATCAGGCCGGCCTCGGTGATATGACGTACGATGCAGGAATNCCTGCATACCAAGGNGANATTAATGACCAGTCCGTCACTATAGCTCAGGTCCTGCAAGACTCCGGCTACGCCACCTATATGTCTGGCAAGTGGCATGTAACCGCGCAAACCGGCTACTGGGCGACTGGNGAACNCGCACAGCGACCGTACCGCGAAGGATGGCACCCGGAACAAACTTCTCAACACAACTGGCCNCGNCAGCGTGGCTTCGATCGCTTCTTCGGAACTATTGAAGGTGCNGGTAATTATTTTGCCCCTATAACACTCACTGAAAACAANACCCCAATCGATATGGCGCCAGAGGATTTTTATTACACTGACGCGATCGGAAATCACGCTGTCCAGTACGTGAAAGAACATCACAACGTAACTCCAGAACAACCCTTCTTTCTTTACGTTGCCTATACTGCACCGCACTGGCCGCTACACGCGTTGGAAGAAGATATTGAGAAATATCGCGGNATGTACGACGAAGGCTGGGAACCGGTACGNGTGGCACGGTATCAACGCTTNCGGGAAATGGGACTTATCGATAACACGTGGCAACTCAGNCCACCAGACGAAACCGTCCCCGCCTGGGAGAACCTCACCGAACAAGAACGAATCTGGTACCGGCGAGCAATGGAAGTCTATGCGGCGCAGATCGATCGGATGGACCAGAATATTGGTCACCTGCTGGATGCACTAGACGAAACCGGCCAACTGGAAAACACCCTNCTCCTCTTCTTAAGCGATAACGGAGGTTGTGATGAGGTCTTAACCGACGAGTGGCGCGGCATTTGGATGGCCCGCGAAACGCGTCANGGCAATCCAGTGGTTGTTGGCAACGAGAACACTGGGGTACTGCCAGGNCCAGAAGCAACCTACATGAGTTATGGCCCAGGNTGGGCAAACGTGAGCAATACACCGTTGAGACAATACAAATGGTGGACACATCAGGGTGGTATCGTCGCACCTTTTATTGTTCACTGGCCTAGCAGAATCCCNGACGGAGGTCTTGTTNTGAGCGAGGTTGGCAGCGTGCTCGATCTAATGNCTACAGCTGTCGANGCCGCGAGTGCTACGTATCCGACGGAGTGGAAGGGCGTACCGATTCACCCAATGGAAGGCCGGAGCTTACTTCCCGCGTTTCATGGAAAACCTCTTCANCCGGAGTCACTGTTTTGGGAACATGAAGGAAATCGAGCAGTACGATCGGANCGCTGGAAACTGGTCGCCACCCGCGGCGGCNATTGGGANCTCTATGATCTCAAGACTGACCNCAGTGAGCTCAATAATCTCGCTGANCAACACTTAACAGAAAAAGGCGCCCTTATTGCTTTGTATAACACTTGGGCGAATCGTGTTGGGGTTTCAGAAGACCCTATTTATTAACTAAATCTGAGACGCCACTACCTGTTNATTGCCCGCCCGAAAGAGCGAGTTAGACTTTGTCAGCCACCAAGATAGGCTTTTTTGACATGTTCGTTCTGGAATAAATCCTTACTAGATCCTTCTAACACGACGCGCCCTGTTTCCAAGACGTAGCCGCGATCTGCAAGTCGAAGTGCCATTTCCGCATTTTGCTCATTGAGCAAAATAGTGGTNCCCCTTAAATGCAGTGCTCGAATAATTTCGGCAATCTGTTCTACAAGTATGGGGGCAAGTCCAAGTGACGGCTCATCAAGCATGAGTAGTCGTGGCCGCGCAAGTAACGCGCGACCAATAGCAAGCATCTGTTGTTCGCCACCAGATAAATTTCCGGCTCGTTGATGAAAACGCTCTTTTAATATCGGAAAGAGATCGAAGACACGNGTCTTATCTGCCGTAATCTGGTCTTTATCGGATCGGCTATACGCTCCCANGTCGAGATTGTCACCGATGGTCATNTCGGGAAANACTCGGCGGCCTTCAGGGCAGTGAACAAGACCTCGTCGCACAATTTCTGCGACTGACCTGCCGTCGATTCTCTGACCCAAGAACGTGATCTCTCCATGCCGAGGTTCTACCAAACCAGACAGCGTTTTAAGCACGGTCGATTTACCGGCACCATTGGCACCAATTAATGTGACCAGTTCCCCTTTATTCACATGCAATGTCACATCTTTGAGAGCATGGACATTGCCGTAATAAACATCAACTTTCGATATTTGGAGCATGCTCACTGCGCTTTCCCAAATAGGCTTCAATGACACGATCGTCCGTGCGAATCTCGTCGGGGGATCCTTCAGCAATTTTTTTGCCGTCATCTAACACAACAACCCGGTCGGAAATACCCATGACTAATTTCATGTCATGTTCGACCAGCACGACAGTGATACCTTCATCACGTATCCAACCAATGAGGCTTATCAGATCGTTGACTTCAGCTGGATTTAAACCTGCTGCTGGCTCGTCCAATAGCAGCAGCTGAGGCCGAGACGCAAGTGCAATGCCCAGTTCCAGTAAACGCTGACTCCCGTAAGGCAGTTTGCCTGCTCGAAGAGCTCCGTACGATTTCAAACCAATAAATTCTAGAATGCAGTCGGCCACTACTTCGGCTTCTTGCTGAATTTGTCTTGATAAATCGCGACGAAACAGGCTGGTGTAGAGTGTGGCTTGTTCTGATCCCGTGTGTGCCAGAACCAGATTGTCACGCACTGACACCTTCAGAAAAAGACTAGTTTGTTGAAAGGTACGCACGATCCCCTGACGCGCCAGTTCATCCGGCTGGAGCTTATTAAGAATCTTGTCTTGATACCAGATCTTGCCAGACGTAACAGGCCCAAAACCGGTGATTGCATTTAGCATCGTTGTCTTGCCCGCCCCATTTGGTCCGATAATGGCAAGGATTTCACCAGCCTTCACCTCCAGATCAACATGCTCCACAGCATGAACGCCACCAAAATAGACGCACAGATCTTTGGAGACTAATAAAGATTCTGAACGATCACGAAGTCTCACCCTAGAACCGACATGATTGGAACGAGACAGATGAGAACCATTTGTGACAAAAGTACCTGAAAGGGCTTTGTGTAATTCATTATTCAGAGTCAGTTTCCTCTCCGTCAGGACCTGTAACTCTGAGTCTGGGGTCGAGATAGCGTCTGTTTGCGGTCTTCGCTGCAGGAGATCCCCGATTAAACGGAGCGCCAGCCGATTCAACGTCGGAAAGATGCCGTCTGGCATGAATAACATGATGATCATGAGCAGCAAGCCGAAAATTGCCATGCGCCACTCTTGGGCGGTGCGCAAGAGTTCAGGCAGGACAGTAAAAAGAATCGCGCCAAGCACTGGTCCTGCCAAGGTTGCACGTCCACCAGCAATGACCATCACTACAATCGTGATGGTTAAATCAAATACTAAGATCTCTGGGCCAAGAAATTGGAAGAAGTGCGCATAGAAGCTTCCCGCTAAACCCATAATGAACGAGCTAAGCAAAGCCGCGAGCATCATGTACCGAAAGCTGGAAATACCAACAGACTGGGCTAACATTTCGTTCTCTCGAAGAGCGAGCATACCTCGCCCGATCGTACTGTGCTCTATGCAGTACAGGCCGAAGAGTACCAGCGCAACGAGCAGTAAAATGAAATAGTAGTAAGGGAGGTATCCCGTGAACCAAGGAGCCGGGGGAGGGATTGCAGCGATACCCATTGGGCCATTTGTTACTTCGATCCAGTTGAGAGCTACAAGCCGGAAACATTCAGCGAACCCAAGAGTGACCAAAACGAAATAAGCGGTTCGCAGTCTCAATGTCAACCGACCGATAATCCACCCGGCAACCGTCGCCGCTATACCAGCAGCAAAAAATGCAGGTAGGAACGAAACTTCGTATCGCGTGGTAAGAATCGCTGAAACGTAGGCTCCTAGGCCATAGAAGGCGACGGGACCAAGCGATAACAGGCCAACTTTCATCAAAAGATTGTGAGCGGAGGCAAGCAAGATAAACACGCCTGCCTGAATTGCTAGTCGAACAACGAACTGATCGTCAACAACCTGCGGCGCTATCAATGCTGCTGCAAGCACGACCAGCATTGAATACTGAATTGGTTTTGTTACCTGTTCCTTTGGTCGTGTCATCCGACTCGTCCCTCTTTTCCAAGGAGACCAGTGGGTCTGACAAGAAGAACGACAATGATGAGGATGAAAGCAATGGCATCACGATATCCCGACGAGATATACGCTGCTCCTAGACTCTCAGCTACCCCCAAGAGTAAGCCAGCCAAAATGGCGCCGGGAAAACTTCCCAAGCCACCAACAATCACCACTGCAAACGATTTGGCAGTGACAATGGCCCCCATCGTTGGAAAGACTTGAAAGATTGGTGCAAGTAGACCGCCGGCAAGTGCTGCGATGCCCGCACCCCAGCTAAATGTAAACGTGTTAATAAAATCGATGTTGACGCCCATCAAGGCCGCAGCCTCTCGATCTTGGAATGTCGCCCGAATCGCCTTACCTACTCTGGTCCGTTGCAGCAAAAGATGCGAAGCAACGATGATCAAAAGCGCCGACACCAGCACAAAGACCCTGATAGGCGTAAGACTGATAGGCCCAATCTGAATGCCAAGAAGAGGAAACGGCAGGCCTATATCCTTAGGAGTAGGATCCCAGATAATCTGTGCCATGTTCGCCAAGAAAATGGAAAGGCCGATCGTAGCGAGCATGGACACATCAATGGGCTCGTTCCGGATTGGCTTCAGTAATAAACGTTCAATGATGGCGGCTAAAAGTCCAACGAGTAAGGCCGAAATGATGAGGGCCATCGGGTACGGTACGCCAGCAAGGGTAAAAATTGTGTACACCGCAAACGCGGCTAACATGTAAAACTGACCGTGTGCGAAATTCACGACATTCATCACGCCAAAGATCAGCGTGAGACCAATGCCCATGAGGGCATAAATGCCGCCGATTAACAGGCCGTTGAGAAGATGTTGTAGGAAACCGACCATGATAGGTAGCAGGAATATCTTAAGGGGCGCCTCAAATCCTGCCCAGTGACAACATCTTGATGTTAACTGATTCTGGTAGAGGTTGCGCTTACACTAACACCCCTAGGTCCGGACCTTACTATTTCCTCATGATGGTGCTCTGCCTCAAGCACAAGGCATCACACCCTACGAAGATACAATTGTAGTTACAATGTCGGCGCGCTGGTTGCAACCGCTGTCAGCGTACCATCGTCAACACGGACTAGGTATACATTTGGACGACTCTGGTGCCCTTCCGCCTCATCAAACTTAATGTGACCACTCAAACCAGCAAATTCAACCCTAGTCAGTGCTTGATTTAAGCCTGCTTGATCGAGGCTACAGTCATTTAACTCGATTGCCTTCGCAATGACCTGCACACCGTCAAAGCCGCGGTAGGATTCGCCCAAGCCTACTTGAGGGTACCCAGCGTCATGGTATGCGTTGTAGTACCACTCCGACAGTACCGGATCGCCAGCTAAATGGTGCTCCGCTGGCACATAGAACATTAAGTGATATGTGCCACTAACAATTTCTGAACTCGACAGGTGCATAATAGCCACTGGATAGTTACTCCCTCCAGTAGTCAGAACAAGTTGGCTCATTCCCAGTTCGGCATATTGCTTTAGGATGGTAGCAATCTGCGCTGCACCGGTAGTCATCACTATCGCATCCACCTCTGAACTATTAATCTCTGTTAGCTGTGGCAACACGTCAGTGACGCTCTGGTCAATATAGTTCTCGAACACAATCTGACCACCCTGCGATTCGATAACCTCACGGAAGGCGTCACCTGCACTGCGTCCCCAATCGTTGTTAACACTCAGAATGGCCACTTTCTTCATGGTTAGTTCATTGGCCAAGTATGGTTTGACGGCCTCCGCTTCCATCTCACTCGTCGGGCTAATGCGGTGCACCCACTCGAATCCAGGCGTGTCCGCAGATGTAATCTTCACCGAACTAGAAGTTTCCACAACCAGCGGGACTCCATGACGTGCCATAACCGGCATCACCGCTAGTGTCGCAGAACTACCCCAAGCGCCCATAATGACCGGTACTTCCTCACGCGTTATCAAATTCTCAGCTGCATTCGCAGATTCCTGCGGGTCATTTCTCCCGTCCAAAATAATTGGCTCGAGCGGCCGTTCACAAACACCGCCTTCCGCATTAATTTTTTCGACGCCAATACGTAGACCACTGACAACATAAGATCCGGCATCCGCAACAGGTCCAGTGAGGGGTGCGATAACACCAAATCGGATTGGTTCCACAGCGCTAGAATCGAGTTCGTCAACTGCAGAGTTGGGGGTACAGGCTGTCATTGAAATTACAGCTGCGAACAACGCTACAGTCAAGCCCACTATTCGTTTCATATTTTACAAAACTCATTTGCGAGCAACCGGGATCAGACTCTTCCGATTGTCTCGGCTACGGACTTGGATAGGGAACATCCTCCAGGGTTCTCGGTTCCTCTTCCACAACATCAAGTTTGCCTAATAATTGAAGGATGCGTTCAGGAGAAGCAGGTGTACGAGTAACCCGTTGACCAATCGCGTTGGCAATCGCATTAAAAATAGCAGGAGGCGTAGGAATCGTTGCTGGTTCCGCCACACCTTTGGCACCATGCGGACCAGTTGGATCATACACCTCTACAATTAATGGATCGATCTTTGGAACATCAGCTGCCGTTGGTATCAAGTAAGTACTCAAACGAGAATTCACAAACTTCCCTTGCTTGACCACCATCTCTTCCATCAGCGCAAACCCGAGTCCCTGCACGGCACCGCCCTCAATCTGGCCTTCCACGCCTTTAGGGTTAATCGCTTTTCCAGCATCAGTCGCGGAAGCTAATCGGAGAACGATCACTTTACCGGTCTCAGTATCTACTTCGACTTCGGCAAGCTGACTGGCCCATGCATAGGTAGCATACGCATCCCCCTGAGATGTCGCCGTGTCTACATCAGGAGTCGTAATCTTGTGCCATCCATACCCTTGAAATCGTTTACCACGGGCGTGTGTTTCCGCAGCCAGTTTCGCAAATGGCAGTCCTCTGGACGGCGCTTCACGATCGTAGACACGCCCGTTGCCAAAGGTCAGTCGATCCGGAGAACATGAGAGCAACTCTGCTGCAATCTCTCCAAGTTGACTCTTGAGGTCTTGGCAGGCTTTAACCACAGCGTTTCCTTGCACATAAGTGGCCCGACTGGCGGACACCGGGCCAGAG
>NZSH01000047.1 GCA_002696705.1 Woeseiaceae bacterium
CCAATATCCGCCGTACACCAGAACACGTCCTCATCTTGAAGGTCGAAGATCCACTTCGTAGTGGCATAAGTGCCAACCAGATAACCNCCCGTGGTATGCACGATCCCTTTTGGCTTTCCAGTCGTNCCGGATGTATAAAGGATGTACAACATNTCTTCNGCATCCATCACTTCNGGCTCACACNCGACGGANGCATCNCGCATTAAATCGTGNTACCAACTATCGCGCCCCTCTTGCATNTCGCANGGCACTCTCGCATGGGTCTCGCGCTGGATGACTACGACGTGTTGAATTGACGGNGTACCAGNAAGCGCTTCNTCAGCCATNGCTTTAAGCGGCACAATCTGACCACGACGGTATCCACCATCAGCAGTTACCAGNAGACAGGCTTTGGCATCATTAATGCGATCCCGAAGCGATTCCGCACTGAAGCCTCCAAAGACGACGCTATGCACTGCACCAATCCGAGCACACGCCAACATGGCAATAGCCAATTCTGGAACCAATGGCATATANAGTGCTACCCGATCGCCTCGTTCCACNCCAAGCGACTTGAGAACATTTGCGAAAGCACTCACCTGTCGGTACAGNTCGAAATAAGTNAGTGTTCGCCGATCNCCAGGCTCACCTTCCCAAATGAGAGCAGCTTTATTNCTTCGAGCAGAGGTAATNTGGCGGTCAACGCAATTGACAGAGACATTCAACTTCCCACCGACGAACCACTGTGCATGCGGNGGCTTCCATTCAAGCACTCGATGCCACGGTTGGATCCATTCGAGNTCNTTAGCAAAGCTCTCCCAAAACCCNTCAGNATCCTCAGTGGCTTTTTTATAGACCGAAGCATCAGAAACCCGCGCTTCCTGACGAAATTTGTCAGACGGAGGGAAACTCCGTTGCTCGTCGAGTANTGCGTCGATTTCCTCTAACCTGTTGGGCTTGTCTACCATGGAAACTCTCCTGAANGNGGTCGTCGCAGGTGTCTCTCGATAGCCAATATTGCTTGCCNGAGAATCAGCTTCCTCATGCAATATTGGGACNGCAACCTGTGCGCCCAAACNGCAGCTTAGTCGTAGTANTCGCGTCCAAGGTGTGTGATGAGCTCTTCACCTCGCAGATGGCGGAGTGTGTTCTTGAGCTTCATCAACTGAATAAATAAGTCGTGTTCAGGATACAGCCCTGGAGCATGCATTGGNCTCTTGAAATAAAATGAGAGCCACTCTTGGATGCCCGTNAGNCCAGCACGCTTCGCCANATCGAGAAACAACACNGTATCCAGAANGATCGGTGCTGCCAATANGCTGTCACGACACAAAAAATTAATTTTTAGCTGCATTGGATAACCAAGCCACCCGAAGAGATCGATATTGTCCCANCCCTCTTTATTGTCTCCTCGAGGCGGATAGTAATTAATNCGAACAACGTGGCAAAGTTTGTCATACAAAGCTGGATAAAGNTCAGGTTGCAGTATGTAGTCCAANACTGATTTCTTGCTTTCTTCTTTCGTTTTAAACGANTCAGGATCGTCCAGCACTTCCCCATCTCGATTTCCCAAGATGTTCGTCGAGNACCAGCCGGACACGCCAAGCAGNCGAGCTTTCAACCCTGGNGCCACGANAGTCTTAAGCAANGTTTGNCCGGTTTTAAGATCCTTGCCGATTACGCNTGATCCCGTTTGTNCNGCTAATTCCAATAACGCGGGNGTATCAAGACTCAGATTGGGTGACGCATTCGCGTACGGTAGACCCTCTTTCAACNCNGCGTAAGCATAAANCATGCTGGATGNGATAGNNGGATCGTTAGCATCCATGGCCTGCTCAAACGCCTTAAGCGATTCGTGAGCTTTNCCAGGAGTCATGAAAATCTCAGTNCTACCGCACCANACCATAACNATGCGATCNANGTTATGAGNCGTCTTAAATTTTTGAATATCANCCCTAANTTGGTCAGCAAGATCGCGCTTGGTNTTCCCGATCTTTACGTTCGGACCATCGAGNCGNTTAACGTATTGACGATCAAAAACAGCTGGCCACGGCCGAATCTGTGACAATTCGTCACGTAGTTTCTCTAAAAGATCAGCCTCAAGAACACCTGCCGTGCAGGCTGCCTCGTAACAGTTATCTTCGAAGATATCCCACCCGCCGAACACAAGATCATCGAGACCGGCCAGTGGAACAAAGTCCTTAATCAGCGGAGATCGGGCTTCAGTCCGCTGACCGAGTCTGACCGTGCCCATCTGGGTAAGTGATCCGATCGGCTGAGCAAGACCTTTGCGGACCGCGAGGACACCGCCAATAAAGGTCGTGCTAACTGCGCCCAGCCCTACGAGTAAAACGCCGAGTTTGCCTTTTGCAGGNGTNATTTCNGNCATGTTTTTCTTTTTCACAGCGAAAAAACTATATCATGATGANCGATTCATTNAGTATGCACTCTNTATGAAANTTTTTCGATCANGNATTGGCCCANACGACCTCGCGNTNGCNATGAGTGGAGTCAAAATGGGCGACCAATTACTTCAACTGGGATGCGGTAACGGCAAATTNTTCGCTNNACTGGCGTCCAANGTCGGATTAACNGGGCATGCACTGGGTATTGACGACAAACTTNCTGCCTGTGAACGAGCGAANGNCGCAGCTNANAAAGCTGGNGTTTTTNTCGAGGTTGNGCACNGTAGTTATGCGNCNCTCAATTCTAACGACTCGCTGTTTGATTTAACNNTCATACATCACATNATCGGGAACATGNAACCNGAACAACGGGTAGCATGTTTACAGGAAACCTATCGTGTGCTGAAACCNGGNGGTCGCTGCCTCATTATAGAACCGGCTCTTCGAAGTGGACTCGGNGCTTTNTTTCGACCANCNGCAATCGANCCAACTTACCTNACGTCTGGTGCGGAGCAAGGACTTAANGCAGAAGGNTTTCGAGCNGTGCGACGNCTGGCCGAACGAGANGGTACTGCCTTTATTGAAGGANTCCGTCCACCTGATTAGCCTTTNGTCTTTCCTTAATGGTTAGACCNGAAAAGAAGCCAGAGACANCGCTTAAACATTGCNGCACTAATTACAATAGTCGACTCTTGTNGACGCTTGGTTTATCATCCCCGCGTGCAAATTCTCTCGATTGTAATCGGATTAAGCTTNGTGGGAAGNCTNGGTGGACTGCTCGTAGGCTCAGCANTATTCCTGCTCCCAACCAGTGCGCGNACAAAACTCATTCCCTGGCTCCTGAGTTATGCGGTGGGAACGTTGCTGGGTGTCGCGTTACTCGCTTTCGTGCCAGAGTCGCTCGAAAACTTNTCGTCANTNCACGCAGGTGGTGCGCTCTTGGCNGGCATTCTTNCACTCTTTGTAATAGAGAAGCTTGTGCTGTGGCGTCACTGCCACACTGAGGCCTGCGATGTTCACGATAGTAGTGCCACCCTAATTTTAATAGGTGGCGGACTTCACCTGTTTACCGACGGTGCCATTATATGCGCCGCAACGCTNGTCTCGGTNCCTNTGGGAATCAGCACGGCAGTCGCTGTAGCAGCTCATCAAATCCCTCAAGAAATCGGTGACATCGCCATACTGCTNAANGCTGGATACTCGCGTTCTCGTGCTTTCCTNCTAAATGCTCTCTCCAGTTTATCGGCTGTCGGTGGTGCACTCGTCGTCTATGTCTTNGCGGGCACCGTGCCTGATGCACTCCTCTATATCCTGCCAATAGCCGCNGGNAGTTTCCTTTATGTGGCTATGGCTGATCTCATTCCAGATCTACACCGCGGTGAAGCTAATGTTGGAGCCCTGCGTCAGATCGTTATGATCTCTGCAGGCGTTTNGACAACATTCATTTTTTTAACGGTTAAATGAAGAAAGCCTTACGCCCACAACTACTGCTGATTGACGGCAGTGCACAAATGTACCGCGCGTACCACGCACTNACNGGCCTCACCGGACCTGATGGACAACCGACTAATGCCGTCTATGGATTCGTCACGATGCTGCGTAAACTNCTGGACGACCNAAAACCTGATTACGTTGCTGCNGCATTNGACCTTTCCGANCCAACNTTTCGAGAAGAANTAGACCCNAANTACAANGCNAACCGAGCNGCAACNCCNGATGATCTTGTTGAACAGATTCCATGGATACACGAAGCATGTGAGGCATTAGGAGTGCCTGTTTTCACGCTTTCCGGATACGAGGCCGATGATGTCATCGGAACGCTGACACGGCAGGCATCAAGCAAGAAAATTGATGTGGTCATCGTGACAAGTGATAAAGATTTTTTCCAACTTGTTAATAAAAACATCACGGTCTTCAACCCGCGGGATCATGGCACTTGGTACGACATAGCAGGTGTCGAAAAAAAATTTGGCGTGCGGCCAGACCAAGTCATCGACGTCTTAGCACTCATGGGTGACGCGGTCGATAATGTCAAAGGCGTCCCTGGAATCGGNGAAAAAGGTGCNCGGACATTGATTGGCAAGCATGGCAGCCTAGACGACTTGCTCGAACATCCTGAAGAAATCGCGAAACCGAGCCACCGCACCGCACTCACGGAGCACGCCGATTTAGCTCGACAAAGCAGAGAACTCGTCACGATTAACACNGAAGCACCTATTGATCTCGATTTGGANCACCTTCAGTTTGTCGGTCCATCACAGACACGATGCTTCGACCTGTTTTCTANACTTGGTTTTCGAAAATTGATCGCTGAATATGCACCCAACGTCAANACGATTNAAACAAGCTACCGTGCCATAACAACCANNNACGATTTACGTTCATTNAGTAATGAGCTCCTGCAGGCNAAACGNTTNGCTGTGTACGTACTGACCGACACGTCCNTTGCGATGCGTGCAGAAATTNTTGGACTTGCATTTTCAACNACTCCACNGTCTGGCTACTACGTNCCNTGCANGCATACANGNCTTGAGTTNCCNGTAGCATTCCGCCGCACTGAAGCTCTCGAGATCCTAAAGCCCGCACTAGAAAATCCANCAAGCAGCATCGTCGGACACGACTTAAAGTGGNTATCGATCGTGCTTCGGCGGCATGGGATTCAGTTAGCCAAGCTNNCTGACGACACNATGCTGGCGAGCTANGTCCTNGACTCGACGAGGTCANNACACCGNATCGAAAANGCAGCGCTTGACANACTTACTTACCAAGCAATCACGGACGAATCGATTCGGGGTAAGGGTGCAAAANCNAANTCATTCACCGAGTTACCGTTGGAAGTTGTTCTGTCCTTTGCTGCNGAACGNGCTGACCTGATACTGCAGNTCATGGATGCTTTCAANAACTCNCTGGAACGCGAATCCTTGTCGGACNTTTATCGNNATCTCGAACTCCCGCTTATCCAGACGTTAGTGGANATNGAANTCGCCGGTGTCCGAATNGANAGCAAGCAACTCAAGGAGCAATCAAACCGCCTGGAAAGNAAGCTCTCAAAGTTGCGTGATCGTATCTACGAACTGGCTGGNGAAGCATTCAACATTAACTCCCCAAAACAATTGGGGGNGATCTTGTTNGAGAAACTTAAACTTCCCACNCTGAAGCGAACCGGTAAGACGAAAGNCNCCTCCACTGCAGTTGATGTNCTAGAAGAACTTGCGATAACNNACNAATTGCCNCNGCTGGTGCTTGATTGGCGATCGTTGCAAAAACTTAAGAGCACCTACTTGGATGCCTTACCACAACTTGTACACCNTGAGACNGGTCGCGTGCACACCTCTTTTAACCAGGCGGTANCGGCAACCGGTCGTCTTAGTAGTAGTGAACCNAACCTTCAAAACATTCCTATCCGTACAGAGCTCGGTCGAGAAATCCGACAGACCTTCATCNCCGANCCAGGCAACGTCCTGATTTCAGCTGACTACTCNCAAATCGAATTACGCGTCCTTGCACATCTGTCCGAAGATGCCACACTCATCGAAGCTTTTNAGAGAGGCGATGATATTCACGACCAGACGGCTTTAAAAATTTTTGGTTCAGAAAGCACCCTCGATCCAAAAGAACTTAGACGACGGGCAAAAATCGTNAACTATGCCCTACTCTATGGAAAAACAGCGTTTACCCTTGCCAAAGACATTGGNGTTACACAGCAAGCNGCACAGCAGTTCATTGAAGCATACTTCGCAGGCTTCCCTGCCGTGCGCCAATTCATCGANAAAACGCTTGANGCAGCTCGGNACANTGGCGNGGTTCAGACCATGTTCGGCCGCCGACGNCTCGTGCCAAACGTAAATAGTCGCAACGGCCANNTTCGTGCGGCGGCGGAGCGNGAGGCAGTTAACATGCCNATCCAAGGNNCGGCCGCTGATATCCTCAAACGAGCCATGATAGATATTCAGCGGGAATTGACNAGNGGTGAGGCCGTTGATCTGAACGCTCGCATGATTCTCACCGTCCACGATGAACTGTTGTTTGAAGTGAAGGAAGCAGCAGCCGATGCACTCGCCTCAATCGTGCGAAATCGCATGGAACAGGCAGTACCACTGCGAGTGCCAGTGACCGTCGATCTCGGGATTGGACCTAACTGGAAAGAGGCTAAAACATAGGGTTCTGTGCCGATTTTGGGCCACAATTGCCATGAAGCTGAGTCTCGGCCCGTTTGGTATGATGGCAGAGCATGGCACAGCCCATCATCATTCCCCGNAACGAGCATTCACTTTCCCGTAAGAACATTGATGCGGATGCTTTAAAAGTCCTTCACCGTCTCAGTAAATTCGACCACATTGCCTATCTCGTCGGTGGTAGTGTTCGAGATCTTTTGTTGGGTAGAAACCCGAAAGACTTTGACGTTGGCACGTCAGCTCACCCTCATCAAATNAANCAGTTGTTTCGTAATTGTTGGATTATCGGTCGACGATTCCGCTTAGCGCACGTCAAATTCGGTCAGAAAACAATTGAGGTTGCAACCTTCCGACGACTCGTCACGCCAGGATCCGAACGTGATCCGGACACTNAACCGGTATCGGCNGNAACCTCANCTCANGCAAAACAGGANCAGNNNANAAACAGAATCATCCGTCGCGATAACACGTTTGGTACGCCNGAAGAAGATGCTTTCAGGCGAGACTTTACCGTGAANGCTCTTTTCTACGACATTGCNACCTCTGGANTCATCGACTANGTTGGCGGCTTNAANGACCTCGACTCCCGCCTGATTCGTTGTATCGGNGATCCAAATGTGCGATTTCTCGAAGATCCAGTNCGGATGGTGCGTGCCGTTGCTTTTGCTGCCCGCCTGGATTTCNGGATTGATAAACTGGTGCTTGACGCTATCACCAAANACCGAGNAGAAATACGACATAGCGCTCCTGCCCGCATGCTCGAGGAACTCTATAAGATCTTGCGGAACGGNTCAGCGGAACGCACCTTCCGCAGTTTGGCGAGAGTCAACTTNCTNAAATACATCAGCCCGGAACTCCACAAGCANCAGAACGACCACTTATGGCAATCNCTCAGAGCGCTTGATACCTATCGNGCCANGTTTCAGGCAGCACCTGATACGCTNACAAACTCGATTCTCCTTGGCAGCCTGATAGTCCCGAGTGGNCTCTTNCCCCGACGTNCACGACCAAGCGATACCGTANCACCNTTAACGCTCGGTGCACTCCCAATTGCTCGAGGGCAGGTTGACAAAGTGCAACAGATCATCAGTGTCCAAGCCCGCTTGCTTGATCCAGAACTNCCGCAACACNTGCAACGCGCGCTNCTGAATCGAAAAATCTTACCCGAAGCTTTANGTTGGATGGAAATTCAAAANCACACNCCAGACGCTTTGAAACATTGGCGCGCACTGATGGCCAGCAACCGANCTCAGACGTCCCCAAAGGGAGTTCGGCGAAGGCGACCTCGGAGACATCAACGCAGAGGTCGTGGCAAGACTCGTCCGTCTACATAATCACGGCTGATCGTTACTAAATCAAGCACCGAGCAACATTGTAGTTANCTTGGTAAAGGATAGNAAAATGCCTAGAANNGTCACAAGGATGAAGGCTAGAGCTAAAAGGGTCATTCCGTTGCCCTCACGCTCCTCNTCAATAAAGCCCATCANATGCGCANCAATCCAGCCGNCCNCNAAACCNCCNNCATGCGCCCAATTATTGACANNNGGCATTANNAATCCAAACACNAAAAGCACNATCGCCCATTGCCAGAGTTGNTGCGACATCAGTGAACTACCNCGGCGNTTACCATAGACAATGAGNGCAGCCANGAGACCAAAGATGCTGCCCGAGGCCCCAATTGACGGTGCGGGACTAAAGCTATTGGAGAGGAGGAACCCAAAAGCACCAGCGACCGTGAACAACACGAACGTCCTNGCTGGACCATAGACNTCAATCGCTACCGGACCAAGGTTNNTAATCCACATCACGTTGAAGACAATGTGTAACAAGCCACCGTGCAAGTAGATGGCAGTAAACATCGTCCACCACCAGCCTAATTGCCAAGCAAGACCACCGGTCATACCCAATTGATACAGCGCGCGTGTGCCAGGCGATAGGAGGGACATGAGACCGCGCGGATTGGTGATAGCCTCNGGCTGAAGCAGCAANGCCACTCCGAACAGCGCGACACAGGTTGTGACAATTGCCGCAATCATGTCGAGACGGCGCCCAATGAGCGACTGTAGCACCGGAGCAANGCCGTACAAGCCCGGTCGCCACGCGCCACAGAATGGACACGTCGGCTCATTCATACCAACGAGCTTTCCGCATTTACAAACTAAGGAACCTTGGTTCTGCCGCATGGTAAGCACTCACGGAACAACGACCAGAACGGTGAAGGAAACCGCGACCTATTCCGACAAATTTGGAACCGCTAGAGACCAGCGCCTATCCGAAAGCCAACATACACTTCACGGCCCGGGGCTGGTTCATAATACCGTCGGCCGAAGGCATTCGGAATAGTGGAAGCGTTGTACCGCTCGCCGAACAGGTTGTCGATGCCGAAAAACGGTCGCACGCGAACACCGTTCCATTCAGTATCCCAGCCCAGTCTGACATCCATCACCTTGTACGACCAATTAGAAGCCGTGTTGGCGTTGTTCACGGAATAGGCATCCACCCACCGAAACTGTCCAATAGCTCGCAAGCCAAAGTCGGTTTCATAACTGCCTCCAAGAAACAATTGATGCGGCGGTGCACCAGGTTCCACGTTCCCGGAGTAGTCAGTGGTCCCAGTTTGAAAGCGTGTGAACGTAAAGTCTTGATGAGTGTACGACAGATAAGTGTTCGTGCGGGAAAACGGGGTCCAGTCGATACGGGCTTCCAGTCCGTTCCGTGAGGATTTCGCGGCATTCCGAAAAAATGTCTGCTCGTCAGCCCGTTGGAACTCGACAAACGCATTATCCAATGTCGCAAAATAGGCAGCTAGTTCGTACCGGACACGCCCTTCACCCACCGTTCCCCTGGCACCAACTTCAACATTTCGCAGATCTTCGGGATTCAGGTCTTTATTAAACCCTCCCTCGCCGGTTGGTCTGTTTGACAACTCTACGGTCGTCGGCGTCTGGTAAGCCGTTGAGAAATTAGTGTAAAGGTTGAACTCATCCGATGCGACAAAAGTGAGCCCCAGCATGGGACTCAAGGCGTCAAGGGTCCGCGAGCCCGACTGGTCCCCATCACTGAGGAATCGGTCGGTCGCGCTGAAATCATAATAATCGTACCGAACGCCCGCAGTAGCAAGCCAACGCGGGTGGAACGTCAATGTCATTTGTGCAAACGGTGCGAGAGAACGCACCTCTTCAAGTTGCTGAAGTATAAGATTGCCTTGTTGGGTACGCGTGCCACCACTAGGCACTCCTGCATTCCTGTACTCGGCCCGGGCATCACGTTGATATGACACGTCAAAACCTGTTGTCCAAGTAACTGGGAGCGTCCCAATTTCGCGAGCGCCAACATACTCCGATCGAAAACCCGACGCAGCCCGACCGAGATCAATAATCCGGAATGGAATTGGGTTCCAGAGATCTCGCCATGTTCCCCAGCCTGTACCGCGAAACACGTCCCCGTTACTGAACCTGTGCTCAAGGGTGACTCCCCCTTGTCCCTGGGTTGCGTCTTCACCCCATCCCTGGNTAATCGCGAGGCTCCGCACGCTCTGCGGTTTCTGAAGCGCATCGGCCTCGTTGACCGTGCTGGCACTTTCTCCAAATGGCATATCAAAGAGATTAAACATGCCTCGGATTTCCGTGGACGGCGAAAGCTCAACACGCATCACGAAGTTAGCTCGACGAACTTTCGCCGCACTGTGTTCACGGAATCCCTCGGTCTCTACCCTATTGACGTTGAACAAGTAGCTAAAACGGCCAGACGTCCCATGACCCTTAACCTGCTGCCTCCGATACTTGTGACTGCCAAATTGAATGTCGGGTTCGATCCAAAAAGGATCCGATGACGGAAATTCCGTCCGAAGATTGATCACCCCGCCAGCCGCATTGCCATACAGGACGGAATTCGGTCCACGGATCACTTCTAGCCGACCGGCAGCACCCAAATCGAGATTCGTCGGCTGTGTCGTTCCATCCGCAGTAGTAAGTGGGATGCCATCCTGCAGCAGCTGAATACCCCGCATCCCGAATCCCACCATGGGCGCACGGATTGTTGCTTGCACGCCACCAGCAAGACTAAAATTCCTTCGATTTTCTACAAATAATCCAGGAATTCCGCGAAGCGTTTCAGCCAAGGCCTCCTGGCGCTGAGCAAATTGAATTTCATCTCCCCCGATAACGGAAACGGCCGTAGGAACCGCGCTACGATCTTGATCGGTGCGAGTCACCTTGACAGTTTCTGCAAACGCTGCAATGTCCAGTGTGATATTCAGTGTCGCCGAAGCCGCCGCCTCAATCGTGATTGGTCGTGCCCAACCACTAAAGCCTGGCAGGATGGCCTGGAGCTCATAGTCACCCGCAGGCAGTAGGAGAAACTCGAAGCGACCTTGTATGTCGCTCACCGTACTGTTTGAGATCTCCGTTTCGAGATTTCTTACATTGATCGTTGCGCCAGGCAGCACGNCACCAGTCTCATCTCGAATCACNCCNGCAACAGCACCTTGGTCACNTTGTGCAAACCCNTAAGGNGNGCACACGAAAATCATTATGTACGTCAGTAATGCAGTCAGGAAACAGNTCCNTTGCTTCATCGAATGCCCTTGCGNTTTAAGAANAAGCTTCTCTCGTNGTAANTATCGGTTGGNTNAATAGGAACAGTAGTNAATANGGACAACTGGCNTCTCACAATGACAGTTGTNTNTGNCCAACAGCCCGCAAGTNAACATNCGTTTACGGNCNCTAAGGTTGGNTCTCCGATTCCGCAATCGTCTTGTAAGGCNGCGCGAGCTTCAGCATNGTTAATAGCCGAATCACGGGCCATGCGGGGTCGAACTCGCTACGGCGGTAACTAAACTTTGGACTCCTTGGAAAACCGTGGTGATTATTGTGAAGTCCTTCACCTGCAGTGAGGAGCGCAATCGACTGAAGATTCGTGGCGCCGTTCTCGAAATTTCTATAGCCCACGTAGTGACACAATCCGTTAATCGATGACGAGAGGAAGAATACATAGAGCAAGCCATGCGTAAATGCTGCGGCTAGTCCCCAGCCCACGCCAAGCACCTGACAGAGTCCAACGATACCTATCAAAACACCGACCGTGCCCTTATCAAATACCCATCGATCCCAAAAATCTGGTTGGAGATCCTTCGCGTACGTTGCGACTACCTCTGGGTCACGAGCCGCACGAACGTAATGAAAGAAATTGCCCAACTGAACGGACCAAAATCCTTCGAGATGGGGACTATGTGGATCGCCTTCCTCGTCAGAAAATGCGTGATGCTTCCGATGCACGGCCACCCATTGACGCGGCACAATACCAGTAGTCATCCAGATGAAGAATCGAAACACCCACTCCACAACTGGATTGAGCACAAGCGAGCGATGCGTAGCCGCTCGATGTAAATAGATGGTTGTACTAAAGACCGCGACTTGTGTTACGGCTGCTGTAACCAGTAACGCAACGAGCAATGGTGCCACTCGATCCTCCATCAATAATAAGCACGGCAACAATAAACACTTCCACCGCGCAGGGATATACTTCTCAGGCTAACACACTCGCCGGTTCGGTCGCAAAAATCGCCTTAATGCTAAGGGGTCCTGCCTACATCATCCATGCCGCCGCTCAAAATCCCGCATAAATGATGCCAGCGCAACTGCCCCACTTTCTGGCATCGCGTTATACAGCGATGCACGCTGTCCCTTGAGTAACCTATGCCCCGCGATCCCCAAGAGTCCGACCTTGGTCGCCTCCTGCGCAAAAACTTCGTCCAGTGATTTAGTAGGTAACTTAAACGTGATATTCATGAACGATCGACTATCGTCAGTGGCAACGCCCTGGTAAAACTCTGTCCTATCGATCTCCGCATAGACC
>NZSH01000064.1 GCA_002696705.1 Woeseiaceae bacterium
CGGTAACAGGCCACGAAGTGTATCGAGTGCTTTAGCTCTGATTGCTGCTCGGTAAACACCATCAGAATCGCTTGTCGCCTTCGGAAATTGTTTTCGATAATGAGCCTGCATAGGTTCTAGCCAGTGTGCATAGGTTGCGAAAGCAGCATCGAGCGTTTCGGTATAGTGCTTCCAGAGCACTGGATCTTTAATTTCCTCAGGAATCAGGTATTTCCAGCGACCGTTCGACTGATCAGTGTATGGCACGTAACGTGTCGATTGCTCTAGGTACGACATGAGTCGCCCGCGTTCGAGAATCTTAGTTAAAATATTAGAAGCACCTTCACAGGCGATGTGGGCACCACCCAGTTGTGCCACTGAATCATCCCCGTAATCAGAGAACACTCGCGTATAGAGTTTCTCAGCACGTTCGACACCAACTTCTGAAGTTGTTACGGCAGCCGCTGCCATGTCGCTAGAGAACTCGTCTAAAAAAAGACGGCGCAGGGATTTTGCGGACCGTGAATATCGCGCGAAAAGGGCACCCTTTACTACCTCAGGTAGATTCGTGATAGCAAAGACTGGGCTATCGAGATTGGTGAAATATGGCGTTAGAGTTAGGCGTTCATTGGCCGTAAATTCTTCGTGGCCAGAAAGTACGTTAGGCACAGAGATATAATAAACTCGGTACCCCGCGTATGGTCAATTGTTCTGCTTCAATCGTGCTAACCTACGCTCGATTACAGTGTGTCCGGATACATCGACCGAATGTCCTATGAGTGTTACTTTTTGTTACAAGATCGAGGTGCGTTTTCGCGATTGCGATGAATTTGGTCATGTGAATAACGCCGTATATTTCACATATCTTGAAGAAACCCGCCATGCCTACCTCAGATATCTAGCTGGTCAAGGTGTATCCAGTAACGCCGCTGATGAAAAACTGCCGCACGGGTTTGTGCTCGTCCGGACCGAATGCGATTTTCTCTCCGAGGCATTACCAGGCGACTTGCTTGAGATTCAGTTGCGTGTATCGAAAATCGGTCGGTCAAGCTTCGGATATGAATACGAGATAATGAATACCTCCAAGAGTCAGTTGGTAGCACGGGCGAAATCAGTTCACGTAGCTTACGATCGCATAAAGAAGCGGTCGAAACCGATCCCCGAAGAGTTCCGTGCGGTCCTTGAACGTGCGATGCAAGGATTATCTGAAACATCGATTGATGTTGTTTCGGACTGACAAATTTCCATTGCACAAGGAGACAGCAGGCATGGTTTACATATTTGGCAAGGATACGTGACCGTACACAGTAGCTGCCCGTGAAAATTACGAAAGGCAGCAGATTGCTGTTGATTACATTAACGTAAAGCAGGATCCTGCGGGTCTAGAACGTATGCTCAAGTATAGCAATGGTTGCCGCGATGTTCCTGTAATTGTAGACGACGGCACGGTGACGATTGGATACGGTGGAACCTGAAAGGTTTAATTGTGACCTGCCGGTCGGCAGAACTAGTCAAGTTGGTAAAGTGGTTTCATGAGTGCATTGTTTCGTAAGTCAAGGCGTCGAAAGTCTTGCCCTCATTTGACTGAATTGCGGTCGTGTTATTCAGTAGACATGGTTGGTGATGCGGCATGAGTTAATTTTCGTCGGCAATCCGGGGCCGCTTACAGGAGCTGGTAACAATACTTATTTGCTGCCAGGTCTGGAACCAACCCTGATTGATGCCGGAACAGGGCAAGACACGCATCTTCTTGCGCTTGCAGCCAAGTTAGACGAGTCGAATGCGGGATTATCCCAAAAAAAAGACTTACTCGCCAAGGTCCTGGTTACCCATTGCCATTCTGACCACGTATCTGGGGTTCCCGCAATTGCGGAACGATGGCCATTAGCTGTTTTTGCCAAAATGCCATGGAAGGATCGGGATGATCAGTACCGTGTTTCTTGGAAGGCTTTGGAAGACGGCGATCTTGTTCCAGCTGGTGATTCCACACTTCAGGTTGTCCACACGCCAGGTCACTCACCGGATCACCTATGTTTCTTTGATCGCGAATCAGGGACGTTGTTTTCAGGCGATCTCGTTATCGCGGGAAGTAGTGTAGTGATTCCAGCTAGCGCTGGTGGAGATCTGGTGGCGTACCTGAATTCCTTGCGCTTAGTTTTATCGATGAAACCAGCTTGTCTGCTTCCAGCACATGGTTGCTCCATCGACGAACCAAATACGGTCATTCAAGCGTATCTAGATCATCGTCAGCAACGTGAAGATCAAGTTATTGCAGCACTTCGACAAGGCGCGAAAACGATCGATGACATTGTCAGTAATGTGTACGAACCATTGGACTTTGGATTAATCCGTGCAGCTCAGGAGAATGTGCTGGCTCATTTAACGAAGCTCGTGTCTGAAGGTCGAGCTGCACATGATGGTACGGTATGGTGGATGTCATGAGAGGGTTTTGCTTGGATTCAAGTCTTCTGTCCTCACTGACTTTAGTAAAGACGCTAGGTAGGTTCACAAATGAATGATGTGATTGATTTCATCAACATGAATCGTGACCGTTTCGTTGATGAATTGAAAGAATATCTGGCCATTCCCAGTATCAGTGCACTGCCGGCACATGTTGAGGATGTTCGGCGATGTGCTGAGTGGACTGCTGACGAGATGCGTCGAATCGGGGTTCCAGAGGTAGAACTGATCGAGACGCCTGGGCATCCGATCGTCTATGGTCAGTGGCTTGGTGCGGAAGGCGCTCCGACGGTTCTCTTTTATGGCCATTATGATGTTCAACCTGTGGATCCACTGGACTTATGGGAATCGCCGCCGTTCGAAGCCACAATCCGGAACGGAGAGATCTACGCACGTGGTGCAGCCGATGATAAAGGGCAAGTGTTTATGCACCTGAAAGCCATGGAAGCCTGTCTGTCGCGAGGCGAGCGTTTACCTGTGAATATTAAAGTTGTCCTTGAAGGAGAAGAAGAGATCGGCAGCGTTCATTTAGATAGTTTCATTCGTGAACAGAAGGAACGACTTGCAGCTGATGTGCTTGTGATTTCTGATTCACCGATGTTTGACCGAGGCGTTCCATCAATCTGCTACGCGCTGCGCGGGTTGACATACTACCAAATCGATTTACGAGGTACGACTCAAGATCTGCATTCGGGTTCGTTTGGTGGCGCAGTTGCAAACCCAGCATTCGTTCTTGCACAGGTTCTGTCACAGATGAAAGACCGGAGCGGGCGTATCAAAGTACCAGGCTTTTATGATGATGTTCGTGTGCTTAGCGATGACGAACGAGTTGAATTTGAAAAATTGCCTTTCAATGAAAAACACTATCGTCAGGAAATTGGCGCACCTCGTTTGTTTGGCGAAAAAGGTTACTCGACACTTGAACGTGTTTCAGCACGCCCTACGTTTGAGGTCAACGGACTGTCGTCTGGGTTTATCGGTGAAGGCGCGAAAACCGTGATACCTGCTCTAGCAATGGCGAAGGTCAGCATGCGGTTGGTTCCAGATCAACGGCCTGACAAAATTACGAAGTTGTTTGAGGATTACCTTAAAAAGGTTACTCCCAAGACTGTTGCACTAAAGATTACAAGGATGAGTGGAGGGTTACCCTGGATCACGGAATTTAGCCATCCCTTTGTTCAGGCGACGGCCCGTGCGATTGAACGCGGCTTCGGTCGGCGACCAATCTTTACTCGAGAAGGCGGTTCGATTCCGGTCGTCTCAACATTTCAAGAAGTACTCGGCCTTCCAGCGGTACTGTTTGGTGTTGGACTGCCTGATGAGAACGCTCATGCTCCGAATGAACGACTTGATTTAGGTAATTTTCACAACGGGGTTATTTCAGCGGCTTGTTTGTATGACGAGATCTCACGGGTGGGACGACTACGCTGACTATGTGGTGGAGTTAAGCGTCTGCCAAGGTTCGAGTTTTTCTTGAAGGGTGTTTAGCTGATTAATACCAGTTCTTAATTCCTCGGAAGTCGTTCTCCAGCTCGAACGGGTGTGCTTAATTGGTTTTCAGGTGGTGGATATGGACAATCGTAACGTTCATCGTAATAACAGAACGGATGGTAGGCGAGATTAAAGTCCAAATCGTAAATCCCAGTTGAAGTGAGATTTAGATCTAAATAGCGGCCAGCCGGGTAAGTTTCAGTCCCATTTGTTAAATCTCCGAAGGGAACAAATAAGCTTTCTCGATCGTTGCTACTAGCTTCAACGAAAGCAGAAAGATTTAAAGGATTGCCCTTTAACGTAAACTCCAAAATGCCTACCCGACGCATAGTTCTTCTTTTACCTGTCGACGTCGGAATTTCAAATTCTACTTGGTTGTTATCGACTTGAAGTGATGCTGGCACGCGGTATCCTAACGCCGGAGGAAAGTAGCTCAAAGGGAGTAACGTCTCTCGACGCGATAACGGAACTGGTGAATCTGAGCTGTTCTGGAACTCCGCATCCTTAAATGCACGAGCAGCTGTTAATTGTTCTGGGTAGGAACCCTGAGATGGGGGTGCAGGCGCGCTGCATCCTCCCAAAAAAAGGATTAGAACCCCTATCACCTGCAGTAAAGCGTGCCGCTTTCGGCCAGGAGTGTTGCTGAAGAGAACTTTAATCATCTACAAAATAATAACCGGTTCTAGTCAATAACGTATCAATGAACTGTTTTGGGATTGAAGCAAGCCTGATTGACTTATCGAGACTTCCGCGGGAAAGTCTACCGGGAACAAAAAGAGCGAAACTCCTATTAATTTCTTGGCATAACCGGCCGTAATTTAGAAATCGTGGGCTGCAACGAATGGTTCGACTATTTCTGCGAAGTCTTCAGGACGGCTAATAAGCCCAATGTGTCCGGTTCTACCCAATGTCGCACTGACTGCATGAGGTATCACGTGAAGAAATTCTTTTGTGCTGCTAACTGGGACCATTCTATCCAGACGCGGTTCCCCAGTGATAACCAGTGTTGGCGCAGTCACCTTTAGGCAATCCGTTGCAAAATTAATTCCTTTGAGCAGTCGTATTCGTTCAGCCATCTGCGTTGGTGAACAGGGTGCAGTTACAACTCGAAAGGTGTGTTTAAGTGAGAAAGCGATGCAGGCGGGGAAGGTATCGTGCGCCCTTACGATTTCATGCCAAAGACGAGATGGACCTCGGGCCACAAAAGCCGGAGACAGTAAGCGCGGCAATTGTAGATATCTTTCGACCTGATAGTTAGGTTTCCAGCTCGGACCAGGAGTTGAAACTAGAATTAATGACGAAACGCGATTTGCGTGACGCGCCGCGTAGCGAAGTGCAATTAATCCACCGTATGAAACGCCGCAGATTGTAGCCTGTTCCAGTTCAGCGGTGTCTAATATTTGGTCCAGTTGTTCTACGAAGTGATCGAATCCATTACCATTACCGTCTGACTTGGTTCGACTGAGTGAGTAGGTAAGAACTCGGTGTCGGCGTGAAAGTGTGACGATCGCCGGATGCATCCACTCCCACCGCCCTTGGATTCCAGGGACTACGACGATCGGAGATCCGGTTCCAGTATCGACCATTCCAGGGTGAACTAATTACTCGAATACTTCAAAGTCCTATGGTGATTGCGTGACTTGCTCGAGAAGTAATTTCGCTTCGGTGCTTTCAGTCGAAGCGGGTTCAGAGGCAATGGCCATTTCTAGGTACATGCGAGCTGACGCATGATCTTCAGTAGCCAGTGCCACCCGTCCAAGTTTTAATAGCGGCTTGCTCCAGGCCAGGTCCGTATTATGAGCTTTCCAATACCAGCCCTGCGCTTCCTCGGTCATGCCAACAGCGAGACGAATGTCGCCAAAGTTGCAGTAGACTTCACGAGCAATTGATGAATCGAGATCGTTTCCAAGAATCATTTGGTACGCTATTTGTGCTTCTTCGTAACTTTCATTCTGGAAATATGCGTTTCCTAATTTCAGGTTGACCATTGTTAATGCAGGAGCTATTTCAATAATCTCTTGATAAAGGTGAATGGCATCTTCATAGCGATGCTCCACTTCTGCCGATTCTGCGGCCTGCAACTTTTCTTGCACGTCACCGATTTCTAGTCCCGTTAGGGCACCGATACCGAAGCCTACAGCACCACGGGCAAGCACGAATTTGAGTGGCCGGTTCCGAACGTATTCTCGAACCCGAACTAATTGCTGTGAAGGGGTAAAACCAGGCGCTCGAACCGTGAATGCCCACGGTCCACCGTTTAGTGTAATGAATCCGAAGAACCCTTTTTCGTCGGTTGTTGACGTGAAGGATCTAGCCGTGTTTTCGGCGCTAACCGTTGCGCCTTGAATTGGCTCCTCGGTTTCATTTAATACCGTTCCGACAATTCTTGCCTGAGCTAGCGTCGATATAGTGAGGGCGCTATACCAGAGCGTGATAACCAAGAATTTCAACGGCACCCGTGATACTTGTTGCATAAAATTGCTAAAGATGGCGATTAGTTGCCTTAGTCGAGCACCTTACCAGTATGCAATGAACGATTATTCTGCAAGTATAATCCAGAAGCTTAGTGACGGCTTGTGGAACTAGTCGGAACGGACACGATATGCCTACGACATCAAATTACTCATTGCGCCGAAGACATACGTCACTGGTGCTACTCATTGGATTCATCTTTTTACTGACTGGCCGCTCGACGGTCTTGGCGCAGGAAGCGACACCGCCATTCGATACAGAAAAATTATCCAGTGTGGATCGATTAATCACGCAGGCGATTGATGACGGGGAATTGCCTGGTGCAGTCGTGGTAGTGGGTTACGGTGACCAGATTGTGTATCAAAAGGCTTTTGGAAGTCGTGTCGTGAGTCAAGGTCAAGGCCTTGAGGAGATGACAGTCGATACCATTTTTGACCTAGCGTCCTTAACCAAGGTGGTTGCAACTACTACAAGCATCATGATGCTTGTTGAGATGGGCGAGATCAGGCTCCGCGATAGGGTGGCTACTTTTATTCCAGAGTTTGCTCGATATGGAAAAGAAAACGTTACGATTCATCACCTGCTGACCCATATGTCTGGATTACGTCCCGACCTCGATTTAAATCGTTCGTGGCGGGGGTCCGATGTCGCCATTCAGTTGGCGACTGAAGAGATTCTTTTGGCATCACCGGGCACCAAATTTATTTATAGTGACATCAATTTTTTTTTACTAGGTGAGGTTGTACGGCGAGTCAGCGAGATGCCTCTCGATGAATTCGCACAAACGAAAGTGTTCGAACCGTTGGGGATGTCCGACACGATGTTTCGACCACCTCGGTCGATGCACCCACGTATTGCTCCCACGGAGTCTTGTACGATGTACGGCTGGCCGTGCGGTGGTGACGGAGCAACAATGTTACGCGGTATCGTACATGACCCAACTTCGCGGCGTATGGGCGGGGTGGCCGGACATGCTGGGTTGTTCAGCACGGTGTCGGACTTGGTGCGGTTTTGTCGCATGTTGCTCGCAGGTGGTTCAATCGAGGGGGTTAGTATTTTCTCGCCACTAACAGTTGCAACCATGACATCAGTTTCAACACCGGCGACTGAACCAAATCGACGTGGTCTCGGATGGGACATTGACTCAGTATTTTCGTCAAATCGAGGCGAATTCTTTTCGATTGGATCGTTTGGTCACACTGGATTTACTGGAACTTCGCTTTGGATTGATCCTCGGACCAAAACCTTCGTAGTGTTTCTGTCGAGCCGGCTCCATCCGGATGGTACAGGTAACGTCGTTGCTCTGAGAGCTAAGGTGGCGACCGCTGTAGCGGCTGCGATCACCGATATTCCTGAGCTTGACGTTAAAGTCACCGAATTGATTGGTGCGGATTTCGGTCCTGTTGGCGAAATTCCAAGATTTCCCCAGTCACCGGTACTAAATGGTGTTGATGTGCTTCGGGCGAGTGACTTTGACCAGTTAAAGGACAAGCGAGTCGGATTACTGACGAACCATACTGGCTTGGCTCTTGATGGAGCTGCCACAGCTGACCTGTTATGGCAAGCGGAAGGCGTTGAACTGGTGTCACTTTTTAGCCCCGAACACGGTATCCGAGGTGTGCAGGACTCCGCTGTACCTTCAAGTCGTGACGAAGCGACAGGTGTACCCATTTATTCACTCTACGGTGACACTCGACGGCCAACCTTAGCAATGCTTGAAGGTCTCGACGTACTGGTTGTTGATCTTCAGGATGTTGGTGCTCGCTTCTATACCTATATGTCAACGATGGCCTATGTAATGGAAGCTGGCGCAAAGCACGGTGTATCTGTCATGGTGCTTGATCGTCCAAATCCCATTAACGGCACACAAATTGAAGGCCCGATCCAAGATCCAGAGGCGCGTGGCTTTACCGGTTATTTTCCAATGCCGATTCGCCACGGTTTGACGCTTGGAGAACTTGCGCAATTGTTCAATGTCGAATTATCGATCGGTGCCGACCTAACAGTGGTGGCCATGGAAGGTTGGCTCAGAGATGCTTGGTTCGAGGCCACTACACAACGATGGGTTAACCCTTCACCTAATATGCGAAATCTCATTCAGGCATCGCTCTATGCTGGAATTGGTGCGATTGAAGGTACGAACATTTCTGTTGGACGTGGCACGGACACTCCCTTTGAACAGATCGGGGCACCCTGGATTGATGGGCTGGCGCTGGCCAAACGAATGAATGAACGTATGCTGCCTGGTGTTGGGTTTTATCCGGTGTCATTTGTTCCAAATAGCAGTAAATATGTCGGCGAGCGATGTGAAGGCGTCTTTATCTTAGTGCTTGATCGCCAGTTGCTTAGGCCAGTTCGGGTTGGGCTGGAATTGGCCTCTGCGCTGCAGGAGTTGTACGGATCGCAATTTGATCTAGATGCTGCTGCACGTCTCTTCGGGTCCCGTGACGTACTTGCTCAAATTAAGGCGGGTGAGGATCCTGGCACCATTATCGCCCAGTGGGCGCCTGATGAGGATCGTTGGCGACTTCTCCGCGCTCCTTACCTACTCTATTACTAGTTTTAAAGTTGATAGAGCATCAGGTAAACAATGACCCCAGTGACTGATACATACAACCAGATAGGAAGCGTCCACCGCGCAATTGCTACATGACGTTCGTCCTGTTTTCGCAGTCCTCGGACCACAGTGATTAACGCCAGTGGGAGGACGGTGACTGCCAAAATGACGTGTGAAATAAGAATCGAAAAATACACAATGCGAAGAACGCCCACACCCTGAAACGGCTGTGAGCCTATGTTGAAGTGGTAGACGAGGTATGAAGTTAGGAACAGTGTGGAAGTAAAACACGCTAGTCCCATGCAAAACTTATGACGCGTGATCTGTCGTTGCCGAATCATGGCATAACCTGTGACCAGTAACATGGTGGAAAGACCGTTAAGTGATGCATTGACGGCTGGCAAGTCTGAAATTTCAAGCATGCGAATACCCTCACCGATTAAAAACACTGCTGATTAGAAGTCGTGTGTCCTAATTTAATTTCTTAGTCTGCACTGAAACTGCACCAGCTATAAGCATCGCAATGCCAAAAGCTGTGAGTACCAATAGTGACGTTGCTAGTGATGGCCCTGTTCCGCTGGCGCCCTCAGCTAACACGGACCGGACTGCTGAGACGCCATAGGTCATTGGATTGACCAACATAATATTCTGAATCCACTTGGAGGCGCCGGATGCTGGAAACACCGCGCCGGATAGAAGCCACATTGGGACGAGTAGTAAATTCATGACAGCGTGAAAACCTTGCGTCGAATCTAGCCACCATGCCAGCACGAAGCCTAGGCCAGTCAGNCCAAAGGCAANCACGCTGAGCACCAGGACAAGTGTCGGNAGTGTGTTCCAGNCCGGACTTGCATTGGCNAATGGTGCCAGCAGTAGAAACAGNCCTGCTTGCCCACACGCGAGNGTTGTTCCACCNAGAGTCTTNCCAATCACAATCGAGATNCGAGGTATCGGNGCGACTAGGACTCCTTGTAAAAAACCTGTCTGCCGATCCTCGATAACGGAAATAGTCGAGAAGATAGCCGTGAACAAGANGATAAGCACAAGCGTGCCAGGATAGAAGTACTCTAGATAATCTACCTGTGCGTTTGTGTCNGCGCGGAACGATGANCGGAGTCCTGATCCTAGCAATATCCAGAAAACAACNGGCGTNCCCAACGCTCCAATGATGCGGCTGCGCTGGCGGTAAAAGCGCACAATNTCACGGANCCAAAGTGTATAGATTGCGCTTAGCATTTAGTGCAACGCCTGTCCGGTGTGATGCATNAAGACGTCTTCGAGCGTTGGTTTTCCGAANGTGATAGCGTCAATTTCNCCAGGAAANGCCTCAACNAGNCCNGGGATAAATTCATGNGCGCGAGGCTGCTGNAGTCGAAGACGGTTTTCGACAATATCTACGTGTGTGTCGAANCGGGCNTTGATACGGGATGCTAGCACTTCCAAATTTTGAGAGGACACGAAGATGATGTCATCTCCAAGATTAGCCGTAAGTNATGCNGGCGNCCCACAAGCGACCAGGCGACCTTTATGTAAGATGCCAACCACGTCGCANTCNGAGGCTTCTTCCATTAAATGAGTATTTACGACGATTGTGGTGCCTTTCGTTCGACGAAGCATCTGCAGGTGTTTCCAGACATCCCGACGCGCACCCGGGTCGATTCCTGTGCTCGGTTCATCTAGNANCAAAACGGTTGGTGCTGGGAGNAGCGCTTTGGCGAGTTCTACNCGTCGTTGCAGTCCACCCGACANCGTGCCGACCAACGCATTAGCGCGATCGTCGACATGNATGAGATGTAGTAATTCGGCGATTCGTGTNGACAGANTGTGTCCTGAGATTCCGTACAGNCGACCGTGATGNTGGAGATTCTCTTTNACNGNGAGGCGGCTGTCGAGCGCNGGAGANTGAAACATTACACCGAGGTTNCGGCGAACACGGTTGGCNCTANCTTGAACATCTTCTCCACACACACGCACTGTNCCGCTAGTTGGCCGAAGCAATGTTGAGGCTATTCGAAACAATGTTGTCTTCCCACTGCCATTNGGACCCAGNAATGCAAANGAGGNNCCCATNTCNACACGAAAGCTGACTGACTTAAGTGCNTCGTTTTCACCGTANCGATGTACNAGTTCTGANACGTCGAGNGCTGAAACGTNTAGGTGACGNCCGGTCGATGACGTTTCTGANAGTTTAGGCANNGTTNANTTGNGTAAGNATTAANAGTCCAAACAGTAANGGGAGATAGATGATNGAGCCGATGAATAACCACCGCGCNTTGGTCACCGTACGGGCGATTGCAAANCGGATCGCNAGCATTANAAANCCNATTCCCAGNATTACTGAGCCAGTGACATACGAAAANTCNGCCAGNCCAATCCATGTGGGGGTNACNCTGACCGGTATCAAAAGTGCAATAAACGCGATCATGTGCCGGGTCGTGCGNTCACCTAAAGGGTCGAGAACCGGTAGAAACAAAAATTNTGCACGCTTAAAATCCTCACGATACATCCAGGCAANCGCGAGGAAGTGAGGAATTTGCCACAGAAANACGATTCCGAACAATATCCAACCTTCAATNCTGACNGTGCCGCGAGCGGCCGCCCATCCTAACGCTGCAGGTAGAGCGCCTGGTATTGCCCCGATNGCAATTGCCCAGGAAGTGCGTTGTTTGAGCGGTGTGTAAATCGCCACATAGATCANNAGGGTGGCNAAGGCTAGAACNGTGGCCACTAAGGGCGTACCAATAAGCAGGANCAGNANCCCAGNTCCCGCAAGGCCTANACCTAATAANCGACCTTCNCGCGATTCTANACGCNNATCAGGTATTGGNCGCAAACGCGTTCGTTCCATNAGGCCGTCTGGCTCNCANTCGGCGACTTGATTGAGGGCNGCTGCNCCACCGGCTACTAGGGCCGTTCCTANTAGAGTATTAACAAAGNCAATCAATTCAAATGTTCCACGAGAACCTAGATAGTAGGCTACCCCNGTCGTCATAANAACGAGCGAATTNAGCCGAGGTTTTGTCAGCGNAATGTAGTCCATGAAACGACTGCGTGGCGCNGCTAGTATGACCACGCCAGTCTTCATCGATTAGCNCCTAGTGACGAGTGGGATGACGCCGTCGTTGAGGTGGCNGCGAACCCGCNAGTTTCNGGTGTCGAAGTCATCATGGTTAGCCGAGTATGGTTGACGCGTAGTGTTAAGACTACGCTCGTAACGAATAGTAGCGCTCCGACACCCAGGTGGCTCGTGTTGATCCCCACGTGTTTTCCGCTCAATACAGTGAGAGCCCCTAACGTGAACTGTACAATAACTAAGAGAATGAGGAANCCTGCTGGTTGGATCAACTCCTTCTTGNTTCGATGATGCACCAAGACATGCAAAGCGGTAGCCATCACTGCGAAGACTACGAAGAGAGCACCTACGCGATGAGNGAAATGAACCCCAATCTCCCAACTCCAGCTCGGTGGAATTAGTTGTCCGAAGGCCAGTGGAAAATCTGGGATAGCNAGTCCTGCNCCGGTATGACGCATTGCNGCTCCGATAAGAATTTGCAGATAGATGAGTGCCGTCGTGATCNCCGNAAGGCGACCTAAGGCCANATCTTTATGNNCNGNCGAGNNTTGACGACCAGNGTCTGAGTACCCAGTAAGCCACCCTGANGANGTGAACAGCGCTATGGANACTGTTAGACAGAAGAAGATTTCGGCAAGNCCNGCGTGGGCGATNGAGATTGGCGCNGGAAGATAATAGAGCACTGTAATACCGCCAAGAGTTCCCTGCACAATNACTGTGACCAGCGCGATGACTCCGAGNCGACGCATCCATCGACGTGGGTCCACGAACCAGATCCAGCCGGCCANAATAATTGTCANGAAACCGACCATACTGGCGATNAGNCGATGTCCATGCTCGTAGAAAATTCCNCCTACCATTTGTGAGAGAGGGAAGCTAAACATGAAGTATCCGTATGTGTTTGGCCAGTCAGGCACGGCNANGCCTGATTCCGTGCTTGTAACTAAACCGCCGACCACTAGCAGGAGTAGTGTTGAACTAGCNAGAATGATGGTAAAGCGATGNAGCCAGATCATGCGGCCGGATGAATTGTGATGCTGCGGATGGGCAGGCATNCTGGCCGCCCATCCGCAANAATTGTGNTGTTGCTAGCTGANCGTGAANGTGAAACTAATTTCTGCTGTTTCNCCTTCGGCAATNGTTATGTTCTGTGTTTGCGCNCCCAGCATTTCATGCCAGGCTTCGATCACGTAGTCTCCAGGTGGAAGCGTATTAANNNTGAATGCGCCACCATCTCCACTCACNGAGTAGTANGGNTGATCGAGTACGCCGACATAGGNGTTCATCCAGCCATGCACGTCACACTTNAANGGNACCATCACCTCGACTTCGGTAAATTCAGTTTCNNANGTCATACCCTCGATCGGTTGACCGGTGTTGAATTCNTNATTCNNNNTGGGTGTGGCGTGAATATTGTGCAATGTTGGATCGCTGTTTANGACNTGCAATGCCTGATCCACTTGGATNCCAAACACGTGNGGCAGGTATGTNCAGCCGTCNTGGTTNAGGATGACTGGTTCACTCGGAGTTGGAAATGAATGACCTTCCAGTCCTGCCTTCACATACACAAACACGTTGTGCAGTGAACCATCATCACCGACCACATAGTACTCNGTCNTCGGGTTGTCCGGTCGTTCGCNCGCGCACACGGGGTCCGAGTTCATGCGNATGACTTCCGCTTCAGGAGCCGTGCCTTCGAGATTNATANTNCCTGTGATNTTNCCAGCCGTGGCCGGNTCNACAGCCATNGCAGNTGGTGCTTCGGNTTCNGTTGCAGGNGCTACATCCGTGTCTCCACCATTGCCNCCACATGCTCCTGCCAGAACTATTACCATCATCGAGGCAATCNTCCACATCTTTCGTGCTTCCATCGATATCTCCTGCTGCGAGTAAAGGAAAGTAAAGTTATTACAACTAATCAATTGATCTNTTNGGNNCTNCCCAGATNNTTAAAAATATCACAGCAGACNGAACTCGTAAACACTGGTTCANGTGNCAATCCNAAATTTNGACGTTCTCGGGTGNGAAGTTTGTTGTTTTCCTTATTCATTTGTCGTCTATTAGGATTTATTATTATCTAAAGGAGTGGCGGTATCGTCTAGGGGTTAGGATACGTGGTTCTCAGCCACGGGACCGGGGTTCGAATCCCCGTACCGCTACCAGGCTTTAATTAACTGATATGCAAGCACTCGCTCTGGCCGCNCTCATCGCTATTCTTCCGAGCTCACATCTCGACACTATTCTAGAGCGGGGTGAAATTCTCGTNGGCACTACCGGCGACTACCGCCCGTTTAGCTATCGGCGCCCGGATGGANAATTCGAAGGGTTTGACATCGACGCTGCGCGTCAATTGGGTNTGTCTTTGGGNGTTGAAGTTCGCTTCGTCCANACGAGTTGGCCTGGACTTGAGCAAGGGCTTCTTGACGGACGCTATGACATCGCTATGTCGGGAATCACNCGNACCCTNGANCGCCAGAAAGTCGCCTCTTTATCTGANNCCTATCTTTCGATCGGAAAGTGTCCTCTTATCAGGAGGGCAGACNGAGAACGTTTTNCTGACCTCGATGCCATCGANCGCGCTGGCGTTCGTGTAGGGGTCAACCCNGGTGGAACGAATGAAAGTTTNGTAAGAGGTCATATTCACGCAGCTGAGATCGTNGTTATTGAAGACAATCTNTCCATTCCCGATGCNGTCGCTACAGGACGAGTCGACGTGATGCTCACCGACAANGTTGAAGCTGTNCTAGTTGCNAACCAAGACTCACGGCTTTTTGCTGTTTTACCAGACTCTCCGTTGAGTCATGACGAGCTCAGNTACATGCTTCCGNCACACGACNCTANCTTTTTGAATTGGGTAAACCTTTGGCTCCANCANNTGAGGCTCACCGGTGAGCTTGATCGNCTCCGAGAACGGTGGATTAGCGGCGCTNCTNCTTCTCAAAGCGANNACCACCACGGTTCTNNAGAGCTTTCCGTTCCNCAGCTTCTNCNGTCCTTAACGGCGATNCCAGTTGTTACTCAGNGAGTCTTTAAAGGNCTTCAGAAGTGATGNCTTAGGACCGAGGGAAAGCTTCAGACGAGGACCTNNTGNCCGCTACCGTCAAGCAGAGCTCGGCTATAGGCTAGTTGTGCTGCNGCCATGTCNTCAGCNGCCATACCGAGCGACTTGAAGATCGTGATCTGGGTTTCGGATGTTCGTCCTGGTAAGTGTCCCGCTATNACCTCTCCNATTTCGCCAGCTACATGAGATTCATCGAATTTNCCCTCNGCAAGTCCGAGCACNATGTCGCCAGACTCNGCGAATGCCCCNGCACGTGAATCGACAATTAATCGGCNTCGCGTTACAAGGGCAGGGTCCATTTCTCGAAGATGTGGTTCCGGTGCTCCAACCGAAGTCACGTGAGCACCCGCCGNGACCCAAGAATCTTGAATTACTGGTTCGGTCGATGAAGTTGCGAGAACCACTAAATCGGCTTCTCGGACGGCAGNNTCTGCGTCCGCCACGGCCTGCACGGNTTGTTTCGTNTGTAAGGTCATCTGAGATGCGAATTGCTCACGGTGTGCTGTGGAGGGACTCCAGATGTGCACCTTGCCAATCGAAAGCGTTTCAGTGAAGGCAGTGAGGTGACTCCGGGCCTGNGCNCCGGATCCAATAATGGCCAGNTTCGATGGCTCACCATTNCTTCGTGCTAAGTGTCGTGCAGCGACTGCTGAGACAGCTGCCGTTCGTGCCTCTGTNATGTATCGACCATCCAGAATTGCAGTTAAAGCTCCTGTTTCAGGATCGAGTANCACAATCGTGGCGAGGTGTGATGGCAGGTTNCGCGNTTGGTTGGAACTGTAGTTTGTNACTAGTTTGACTCCTAAAGCAGGCGGGTCTGTGAGCGAAGCCGGCATAACCCCGTAGTACGCTTGCTCTGCNCCAACAGACAGNACTGANCTCAGCGGTTGCACTATNCCCTGACCAGTTGAGAACTGCTTCAGTACACGTTCCATGGCAGANACAAGGTCGNCCATTGGCAATAGTNGTCGGACTTCGGNTTCATTTAAAATAAGAGTCATCGGTACGNAACTTACCTCCTGACCTTATAATCGTTGAGTCATGAACTCAAGTAATGCNATTCACCNGATNCGNACGATCGACGCGCATGCTGCTGGCGAACCACTTCGTCTTATCGTCGATGGTTTTCCGCGACCNCAAGGCCGTACCATGCTCGACAAACGTGCGTGGGTCAAGAAGCANNACGACTGGATTCGTCGAGGNNTAATGTTTGAACCNCGGGGTCACATCAACATGTACGGTGCCGTTCTCACCGAACCAGTTGAGGCTGACTCGCATACAGGCATTCTCTTTATGCATAACGAGGGGTACAGCACNATGTGCGGGCACGGTATCNTTGCCGTNACCACCATCGCGATCGAGCGCGAGTTGCTATTTGTGGCTGAGGATCAAACGACGGTTGTTTTTGATTCTCCTGCAGGACNGGTTCGGGCNAGAGCGACACTGGNCAGTAATNGTTCGACACGNCGNGTCGAAAGTGTCTCATTTATNAATGTNCCATCTTTCGTCTTGCATCCTGGCGTNACNGTTAAGATTGCAGGGCGCGAGGTGTCGGTGGACGTTGCTTTTGGCGGCGCNTTTTATGCGATTGTTGATACCGAAGCGGCAGGTTTACCACTCANCATTTCCGAGTTGNCGCAGTTGCGTCAGACGGGTATGGAAATTAAGTACGCGGTTGAAGCAGCTGTTCGTGTAGCGCACCCATTTCANTCATCTCTTGAAGGGATTTATGGAACTATTTTTACGGGTGTAGCCGAGTCGCCCGATGCTGATCTCCGCAATGTCACCATTTTCGCCGACGCTCAGGTTGATCGGTCGCCCTGTGGTACTGGNACAGGCGCGGTGATGGCAGTCCTAGACGCNATGGGATTAATCGATGATGANAGGCCATTTGTGAACGAAAGCTTGCTCGGCACTGNGTTTCGGGGTCGGGTCGTCGAACGCGTCAAGGTTGGAGANTATTCAGCNATAGTGCCTGAGATTGAAGGNTCAGCTTGGATAACGGGAGAACACACGTTNATCATTGACGAAAATGANCCACTCCGNAGCGGATTTATTCTCTAGGTTCTCANAATCCGATCGCCAGGCCNTCCTTTCTNGGNTCCGAACCACCCATCAGTACGCCGGTAGTGGGATCGATCAAGATTCCTTGGAATCCACCAAAAGCACCGATGCTGTTTCGTAGTCGGTGACCGCGCTGTTGCAATCCCCAACGAGCCTCGNCCGTAATNGCGGATTCAAGNAGAANTCCCAAGGGGGAGTGCCTAATTCNGGCGGCTTCNCCTGCCTCTTGAATATTCATTCCGAAGTCGATGAGATTTAATAGAACCTGCACATGTCCTTGGGGTTGCATGTCACCACCCATGACGCCGAATGAGAGCCAGGGACGATNATTGCTAAAGACCATCGCCGGNACCAGTGTGTGAAATGGGCGNTTGTGNGGTGAGAGAAGATTGGGATGTTCTTTCTTNAGTGAAAACAGNCTTCCTCTGTTCTGCAAGACAATTCCAGTATCACCNGCAACGACGCCTGAGCCGAAGTTACCAAACAGGCTCTGAATCAGTGAAATAACGTTACCGTCTCCGTCGGCAGCAGTCATGTAGATAGTGTCGCCNAGGTCACGGCCAGATAGATCTTGANGNCCTTCCGCTGNTGCAATTTGGTCACTGNGATTANCAGGTTTGTACGAGTCGGCTCGGTAGTCGAGATTTATTTCTTTCCGGCGTAATGCTGCATAGTTTTTGGACAACAAGGTGCTGAGTACAGCTTGTGGCACTGAGTCGGGATCGGCAATGAAAGCATTGCGATCCGCAAAGGCNATTCGCTTGGCTTCTACGACAAGATGNAGATATTCTGCAGAGTTGTGACCGAGTGTTTGTAAATCGTAGTCTTCCAGAAGATTTAACATCTGAAGNGCGGTGATGCCTTGGGTGTTTGGTGGCATTTCGTACACTTCGTACCCGCGATAGTTCGTGCTGATTGGATCGACCCAATCTGAACGATGATCCAGGAAGTCCTTCATTGCAAANAGGCCATTTTGCTGTCTTGATGTTTCGACAATGGCTTCCGCGAGCGGGCCNCCATAGAATGCATCNCGGCCTTCGGTTGCGATNAGTTCGAGTGATCTCGCCAGGGTTGGGTTTGAAAATACCTCNCCGGTTCTCGGTGCACGTCCGTTGTNTAAGAANGTACTGGCNGCTACAGGNTCACGCATGAGTTTCTGCGTGGAATCTTCCCACTGGTGCGCAACTACTTCCGATACCGGAAAACCATTCCTTGCGTAATTAATGGCCGGTGTTAATGCCCGTTCNAGGGAAATGGTTCCATGATGTTTAAGGAGTTCAACCCAGCCATCAACAACGCCTGGTACCGAGANTGAGAGGATGCCTGAGTCGGGAATACTTTCAAGGCTTTTGGATGCAAACACGTNTGGTGAAGNTGCATAGGGTGANCGGCCACTTGCGTTGAGGGCACGCAANTGGCGTGTTTCGCCATCGTGAACAATTGCGAATAAGTCGCCGCCGATNCCATTCATCGTCGGTTCAACGACGGCTAGGACTGCTGCGGCAGTTATGGCAGCGTCGATCGCNTTTCCACCCTCCTGCATTACTTGTAGGCCAGCGGCGGAAGCTAAGGGTTGGCTGGTTGCGATCATTCCATTNCGGGCGATGACAACCGAGCGTGTCGAATGTGGGTTTGGAGCTGGTCGNTCTCCTGGTAGTTGAGCCATCGCAGGTGAGGACATNAGTAACAGGACTCCGATCTTTACACGAATACGCATCTAGACCTCCTAGCAGTCATTCCACTGTACCTCCTATTCTTCCGNTANAGGCNCTCATCTGCAAGAAATTCTCAAGTCTGAAAAGCGAATTTCATATCAGAAAATGTGGTANCGTTTTCGATATGGCACTTCAAGATCGCGTTGCCAAGCTNATTGCNGAGTTACCCAAGGTGGAGCAGTTTCCGACGCAAGGAGNGACGCTGTTTATTGACCTTGAACGACAAGAGGTCAAGCGGGCCTACACTCCTCGAGCAGTNNTCCAGACTTTATTGGCGGGCCGCGGNGCNAATATGTTCTACCTGTATCGGTTACTCGACGAGCAACTTGAGCCACTGGATCCAGACATACCCTTAATTTTTGGTTCGGGCGTTCTGACCGGCATCGTGCCTAGTGCTGCACGAGGTAATGCCACATCCTGGTCGCCTGAGTCTGGTGTTTTGATGGACGGTAGTGCTGGTGATTATTTTCCGTCTTTNCTCAAAATGAATGGGATCGACCACCTCGTGCTTTACGGACGTNCGGTGGAGTGGACAGTGATTCGTGTCGCCGGTGGACAGATAGAGTTTCTCGATGGTAGACCGTACTTGGGTCTCGACAATGATGATCTCCGTACTCGTATTGCAGTGGACATGCACGGGACGTGGGCTCGCGATCTNGCTATGGCCAGCATCACGACGGCTGGAGAGAACCTTGTCTTGACCAGTGCCATCATGACTGGACCAAAAGCGTGCTTTGCGAGGGGTGGCCCAGGGGCAAAGATGGGGTCACTGCGTCTNAAAGCNGTTGTGCTTCAGGGACAGACACATGATTTTGATACGGCTCAGCCGTACAAGGGCTACAACAAGNCGATTGCGACCAAGTTGNTANGCACATCGGTCGTCAAGAATGCCTTACGTACGATGGGCACCCCATTTCTTTATCGGCCCAGCCGGATCCTTGGAGCGATGGGTACCAAGAATAATCAAGAGACTACTTGGACCGATCGCCTGGATGCAGAAAATATAACCCCGTATCGACCTGGGATGGCCGGATGTTTTCGGTGTCCAGTAAATTGTCGACCCCTTAATGATCTNCATGGTGATCCAGNCGACAANTATGGNCGTGGTGATGGACCAGAATACGTGACNCTTGGNAAGTTTGGTCCGAACCTCGGNATCGATCGGCTTGAATCNGTCATCCGNCTNAACAATATTTGTAATGANNTAGGACTCGACACGGCNTCGGCNGGCTCNATGATCGCGTGGTCGATGGAATTGTTTCAGCGTGGCATCATNACGNTAAAGGACACAGGAGGGATAGANCTCACCTGGGGCCAAGCTGATGTAGTGGAACAGCTTCTCTTTATGATGGCCAGGCGAGAAGGCTTTGGTAATGTTTTGGCCGATAGCACTCGGGCTGTTGAACGCGGACACTTTCCCCCTGAAGCTTTACAGTATCGGATGGCAGTGAAGGGTTTGATGCAGAGTGATCCGCACGATGCACGTATTCTNAAGGCATTTGCNCTCGGTCTCGCGGTTTCTACGCGTGGAATGGACCATCTCCGAAATCGGGCCACGCTTGAGATAAACGCACGTATCAACGATGACCCAGCTTTTAAGGCCGAACTCTACGGAGGTCCAGTTAGCGCTGCTCCGAATCACTACGAGAATAAGGAGNGGGCTGTCCGNGCGTGTGAGAATGTNTACGCGGTCGGTGATGCGGTCGGTATGTGTCGATTCACCACGAAACTCTTTAANAGNCCGTCATTACCNGGGCTCGAGGAATTTTCTGGACAGATTGCTAATGTGACTGGACTCAATTTCGANGTAGAAGGGCTCGATCAGGTGGGTTTAAACATCATGGGGGTCGAGCGCATGATCAATGCACGATTAGGTGTGCGGAGATGTGATGATACGNTGCCGGATCGCTGGTTCAACGAGGAAATTGGCGTCGGTGCGTACAAGACAGANAAAATTGACAGACATGAGTTNGATCAATTGCTGAGNCGTTTTTATGAAATNTCCCATTTGAATACNGACGGTGTNCCGATTGATGAATGGCGGCGCGANCTCGAAAGTGTTCTGGGAGCTTAGNGNTTTATGNCGATAGTGGTTAGGCTGCCGGTCTTGCTACAGAACGACCAGTCGGACACATTGACTATTACTGAATCTGTATTGACCGTTGCTGATCTCATTGACGTCCTCGANCAGCNACTGCCAGGCTTTCGAACACAATNTGATGANGCGATGATCAATNTTGCGGTAAACAACGAGATGNTACTTCATCGAGCTGGTGATCGAACTCTGACCGACGGGGATATTGTTGAGATCGTGCCNACTATTGCTGGGGGAGAGAGGCNTTCTTTTTACNGGNNTAGCTAGAGNGCTGACAANCGCGNTAAATGATNCCTTGGCTTCNTGTGCCTTCATAGAGCAACTAAAATCAGTTCGGTACGGAACTAAGTCGTTCGGCTGAAGCGANATAGCTGCGTCGAGCACGAGCCGTCATNTTTTGATTGCGCANGCGAACCGATAGTTCNTGCACTTTTCCNTCGAGTTCTGTTGGAGAAAATCCGATTAAGTACTGACTATGAAGTTCCTGNGCCACACGAGTAAAGGTTGAACCGAGTTCNTCATTCTCCNGCAGTTCGAAGTAGCCTCCTCCAGTTTCTTGAGCAAATCGCCTGAGGTTACGATCAGGCCTGCTTCTAACTGTGCGTCTTCCGTTAAAGAATTCAGCCCTGAGTCCGATCGCNTAGATCATCACCTCTTCGTTTCNGGCAACTTCAAGAACTTCCTTCCAGTCCGACTGACTACTTGTATCGTCACCATCGGTGAAGATCAGCACAACACGACGACCGTCGATGCCGAGAAGTTCATTTACACCTGCAGCGATGGCATCGTAAAGACGCGTAGGGTTGCCAAAATCAAGGAGTTGAAGTTCGTTGATCAGGTCATCTCGGTCACTCGTAAACTCTGCGCTAATCTGGATCTTGTCGTTAAAGGCACCAACGCGACCGCGATCGGCTGGAAGCATGCGAATCAGAAACTGTTCAGCGCCCGCCTTTAGCAGGTTTAATTTACCGGCCATGCTGAAACTCGTATCAAGCATAACGACGACTGTGATCGGCTGCACTTCGTTTAAGAAAAGCACGATGTCTTGCTTTGCTTCATCGTCGTATACTTCGAAATCTTCCTTTGACAAGTTGGCCACGAGGCGGTCGTTTCGGTCGGTGACCGTTACGTACAGCGGGACGATGTCCGTGGTTGACCGAAAAAGTGGGACCTGTTGCTGCCCATAAAGAATTCCAGCGTGTAGACAAACGCCCGTGATGAGGAATGCAAGGAACAGATTAGCCCGCATTTAGTGAGGTTAACAAGCAACAGGGTGCCTCGTAAACACCTCAAAAGGATGCAGTGTTTCTAGTGGTGACAGTCTAGGTCTTTTTGAAATCTTTCGTGTAGTAAGGATTCAGCGGTTTTCTACGATATGCTGTCTTTTTATCCCTATTGTGCCCAATAAGTCCAATACACAACTGAGCGTTGTGAGACACATAGATGCGGTTGAAGCTGAGCGCTTGATCCGTATTGAGCCGGTGCAAATCTTAGATGTTCGAACGCCGAAAGAATTTACGACGTTAGGACATATTCCAGACGCGAAACTAACACCGCTGGATTTCATCGCCTCAGCGCCAGCTGTCTTGGATTTTGATAAGCCAGTCCTAGTCTATTGTGAGCACGGAATTAGAAGCAAAGTCGCCGCAGAATTTCTTTTGCAAGCCGGTTTCAACAACGTAGTAAATCTGGTCGGTGGTATGTCTTGCTGGCGTTATGACCGTTCGTATGAACCGCAGATGATTGCTGGCCCTGCGCCGTGGTTGCTCGATTATGTAGAGATTGATTGCCATGGTAGGGCGCTGGACGTAGCAAGTGGCCGTGGTCGACACGCGCTTCTGTTAGCGGCTCTGGGATGGCATGTTCGTGCTGTAGACCGTGACGAACGAGCAATCAACGAACTTCAAACAATTGCAAATCGGCTAGCTCTAAACTTGGTGACGACGGTGGTGGATTTGGAATCGGGCCGAGTTAATCTTGGCCGTGAGTGTTACGATCTTATTGTCGTAACTCGATATCTACATCGACCTCTTTTCGAAATATTAATCGACGCTGTTTCTCTAGGTGGTGTACTTTTTTATGAAACATTCATGAGCGGACAGGAGCGTTTCGGCAAGCCAACCAATCCTGACTTTCTGCTTATGCCTGGCGAACTAAGGACGTTAGTTGCACCCCTTGAGATAATAAAGCAACGGGAAGGTTTATTCGATGGTCAGATGA
>NZSH01000065.1 GCA_002696705.1 Woeseiaceae bacterium
CAAGGGCTAGATCGACTCGCTGGTTACCAAGACCAGAATGTTTCGCAACGTTCACATCCATTTGGAACGGTAACGTCCACCCAGTAACGTCATATGGACGGTCTGGAGGACCACCCGGATAGAGGCGCCGGTCGGGATAGACCTGCGGATTGAGTAAATCCGTCAGGTGAGGGCGGAATGCTTGCGCTCCTGCCACCACAAAGCTGCCGGAAGGATATTCAATCCCATCCAACATGAAGTCAGTGGTCGCACGATCAACTTCGATACCTCCGCGGCGGAGTACGTTCACTAACTTAATCGCTGTACCCGGGTCCGACTGGTTGAGGGAAATAACGTAGGTCTCATCCTCACCGGCGGCAATCGCGTCTCGACCCATTTGATAGATGTTGTACAGCCATTCCGCCCGCCGCTTGGCACCGATATCAAGTACGGCCATCGAGCCAGTTAACATGTATTCGCATGTATCTCGAATGTGCCACTCACCACCAAGATACGGGTTGGGATAAAAAGTCGAGGGTTCGGTCGTTGACTCGCCGTTAGAGAAACGTGGAGGAAATCGCTGGGGGTCGTAGGTTGCTGGTGTCGCTGATGCGTGAGACGCCTCAGTCAGAATCCCCACCATATTGTGATAATAGGGGGCCGTGCGCATGCCACCGTTCCACCAAGTATCGTATCCAATCTGTGAAATCACCCCGGTCTTGCCTTCTTGATCATAGCGACGGCCCATTGCTGACCCAACGGCGTTGATACCGCGCATAACAAGCGCTGGAATGTTCGGGTTTACAGGTTCGGCGAATGGAGGAATAAAAATTCGCGATGGAAACGGACCGGTCTGATGTTGATTGTAGATAATCTGCGGAAACCATTCCTCATACAGTTGCCGACCCACATTTCGCGATTCAGGTTGATTGAACATATACCAGTCGCGATTGTTGTCGTGTCCAACGTACTTCTGATAAAGCTCCGGAAGTGGCGCATGCTCGAACTCGGTGCCAACGTGTTGCATGTACCAATTGGCGACCAATGTCGTCCCATCAGGATTCATATTTGGCACTAGCAAAAAAATGACATTGTCACGTATATTCCGCATCTCTTCCGACTCATCCGAGACCGCGTTGTAGGCCATCCACGGGGCCGTCTGACCATGTGCGACCTCTGTGGAATGCAAACCAAAATCAATCCAGACCACAGCCTTTCCTTCGTTTGCAAGTGCCCGAGCCGTTGTCTCGCTCACCTCACCTTGTGCCAGCGTTCGCGCAATCTCCTTGTAACGATCCAGATTCCGCATATTGGCTTCTGACGAAATTATGGCCATCGTCTGCGTACGGCCTTCTGCCGTTTTACCAATTTCGATTAGTTGCATCCGGTCACTGGAATCCGCAAGCGTACGAAAATAGGCATCAATCTGTTCATAGGTCGCCAATTTGTAATCGGCACACGGTGCCCAACCGATGACACTCTCGGGTGTCGGTACGCCGGATTGCGTGGTTAGAACAGAAGCGCCGGCAGCAACCAGCACTGCAATGATGAACGCGTGAATCGACCGTTTCATGAATGCCCCCTAAGAAATAGTGTTACTAGTGTCTCGGATTACGCCGGCGGTGACAAATGCCAAAACTGACGGTCATGGACCTTCCTCTTTCGAAGTGTCAGGTCCATTAGGCATCGATGAAACACTGTGGTCGGAACTATCCTGTTTTTTAGTGTTGTTTTCTATATCCAGGTCGGCTTGGAGCGCATATCGTTCGCGTGCCCCTTCAAGCTCACCCACAATACGTTCGGCAAGATGAGACGGCGACACGACACGTGCTAGTGGACCAAATCCAAGAATCCAACGAGTTAGCGCCCGGTCGAGACAGACTTGCAATGATAAACTGACGGACCCGTCTGGATGTTCGGAGATACGTTGAGAAGGATGCCATTCTCGCTCGCGCACATACGGTGCGACCCGGTCAGTAAATTCAATCTTCACAGATTCGGGCTTACCTTGGTTAATACCCAGGGAGTGACTGAATAATTCCTGTGACAAACCTTGCATCTGTTCGAATGTCGTGTCTAAAAGCGACAAGTGCTTGACGCGCTCAGTAGCAAATGTCCGCATCTCAGCATACTCGGGCACGTAGGCAACGAGATAGAGGCCACCCTCCGCATAGACGAGGCGATACGGTTCGACAAGATATTCCTTTGTGCGGTTACTTGAAAAGGAGTGGTAGGAGATGGTGGTCTGTCGTCGTCTCAACGTAGCATCCAGGAGTTTAGCTACCGTTTCCTCGAGTTTGCCGCTGTCAATAATTTTCTTCTTTATTGGTTCTGACTTTGCTTGCAACACGGTCGGCAACCGATCAAGAAACTGTCGCATGCGGGGAGTCAAAACAGTTTCAAGCTTCAGAAAAGCATTGTGAAGGTCCTGTGAAAACGGCGTGCCGGACAAAGCTTCAAGGACTGTTCGGCTGAAGTAAAGCGCACACAGTTCAGACAGCGTAAAGCCTACATTGCCAAGGAGCTTTAATGGACGAGCATCAAGCTTCCAGTGCCGCTTCCCCTCAATCAGTTCATCAAATAAAGGAAACCCTGCCACCTGAAGCGCTTCCAGGTCTCTTCGGATGGTGCGTGTCGTCACCTCCATCTTGCGCGCTAACTCATTGATCGTCGTCCAATGAGACGCTTCTATCTCACGCAGGATATTCCACTGACGAATGACCTCAGCATTGCGGGGCATCGACTGGCGAAGGTATAGCAAGCCCAACGGGTATTGACAAGGTTTCGTTATGGCAGTTCGCTAAAGCCCTTTGGACATCAGATCGGCAATCACCCGGTTGAACCTTGCTGGATCGGGGAGTTCGGAACCCTCGGCCAGTAAAGCGTAGCCGAGAAGCAGATAGGCATAATCGACAAGCGCCGGGTCTTCCTGGTTCCCAGCAAAACGCGCCTGCAACTTGGTCGTGATCTCATGNTCGGGATTTAATTCAAGAATCCTTTTATTCTTAGCCTGACCATCAACGCCCTTTGCACGNCGAAGTAACCGTTCCAATTGTGGACTCATGTCTCCTTCACCNCCGACNAAACAAGCCGGTGAAGTCGTGAGGCGCGTTGACAACCGNGCTTCTTTGATCCANTCGCCCAAATTCTTNTGAAGAAATTCCAGNAANTTNTCGAAGGTCTTCTTNCGATCGGCAAGGTCCTCCTCAGCCTGTTTACGCTCTTCGTCACTGCCAAGTTCAACTGTCCCTTGTCCAACGGACTTTAGCGTTTTGCCNTCAACTTCGTGAACCGATCCNGTAACCATNTCGTCAATCGGGTCTACCAGGTACAGCACTTCATATCCCTTGGCCTGGAACGCCTCAAGGTGTGGNGAGTTCTCAATGACCGCGCGCGATTCNCCTGTGAGAAAATAGATGTCGTTCTGGCTAGTCTTCATCCGCGCAACATAGTCAGNGAGACTGGTNAGTGCACTCGGGTCNTGTGACGATTGAAATCGCAACAACGGNACAACACGGTCTTTGACATCCGTTTCTGCGGCAACACCTTCCTTAAGCACNTGTCCGAACTCGTTCCAAAATTTTAGATATTTTTCGTNATCTTCCTTCTGTACCTGACCNAGGTAATCCANCACCTTCCGACTNAGCCAATTCTGCATTTGCTTGATGTGACGGTCTTGCTGAATCATTTCNCGCGAAACATTTANCGGCAGGTCTGCTGAATCAACTACCCCCTTGAGAAAGCGCAGGTATGACGGTAACAAGTGCTGACATTGCTCCATGATGAGNACACGTCGCACNTANAGCTGTAGACCAAACTGCTGATCGCGATAGTACAAATCCAAAGGCGCTTGTGCCGGCAGGTANAGCAGCGCTTGATACTCAATCCGACCNTCCGCCNTGAGCAAAAGTCGNTCCAGTGGNTCCTGCCAATCGTGGGCAATATGACGATAGAACTCGGCATATTCCTCANTTGAAACTTCGNNGGNTGGACGANTCCAAATCGGCTTCATCGAGTTGAGAATCTTCTCTTCNGTAACCNCGTGCGTCGTTTNTTTCGTCGANTCATCANCAGGTTCCTGACGAGTTTCTTCTGCTTTGATGGGNTAGCNGACAAAGTCTGAATACCGCTTTACTAATGAACGCAGCACACCGAACTCCGTAAAGTCATCCAAGCCGTTCTCNACGTCAACNNCCTTAAGATGAAGCGTAANCGTNGTGCCACGAGTGAAACGAGTGTCCTCTGCNAGTTCGTACGNNCCGTCGCCCGTGGAAGTCCAGCGGGTAGCAATCGAAGCTCCTGCACGACGNGTNACGAGCGTTACTTTGTCAGCCACCATAAACACAGANTAGAAACCGACNCCGAACTGNCCAATNAGGTCAGCAANCGCCTCGCCCGACTTACGATCCTTGAGNGTGTCCATNAGTTCCCGNGTTCCCGANTTGGCAATAGTGCCAATNTGAGACACCACCTCATCCCGGCTCATGCCGATGCCATTGTCCAACACAGTCAGGGTGCGGGCATTAACGTCAGTTTCTANTCGAATTTCAAGAGTTTCAGCTGGATCCAAAATCTTTGGATCGGTAAGTGATTCGAACCGAACGCGGTCAAGAGCATCTGAAGCATTCGAGATAAGTTCCCGTAAAAAGATCTCCTTGTGGGAGTACAGCGAGTTGATCACTATGTCGAGCAANTGCTTCGTTTCGGCTTGAAATTGANNTGTTTCNACTTCCGCGTTCATCTCTCACTCCTAACTGCCTCTTGTCGAGACACAAGCCNTTAATTGTAGCGTGTCCGGACTCCAAGCGATCGGAGCATCTGANGCCGCATNTGAAAAATATCAAGAAANTTTTTGATTTTGTGCCGNGCGTGACCTNCCCTGTCACNCCTCATCAGTACAGTTGTNTCNAACAAGGAAGGAGTATGTCNAATGATTCAAAATTCTGAACAACAAGTCGTGACACCGCATGGTGTATCAANNGCANCCGTCNGATTNGTNNAGGCTCGTCAGGTNAATAGTTCACGAATCTGCACTCCNAAGTTGANGATGAGTCACGAATCCACTTCGGTAGGCAAACAACTTGAGTTCGCTTACCGTGGTGTCGNNCCGTCAGANCNTTTANCGNCGACTCCGGTCAATCTTCAGCATGGAACCATGTGCTGTATTTGCCAAGACCGACAGGTNATGGTCGACCGGGTATCACGAAACANGTCTTCGTTGTTTCACCTGCTGTGCTTCCCCTGTTATCACCATCAAATGGAACGCAAAAGAATGATTAAGCAACGTCGGGCACTTGCGATGTTACAAAGACCGACTGATNCCCTGAGCNGGCNCTCTGGAGANACACACCCTCCCGAGGTGACGAAGTATCAACACTTGGCACATAGACGACATCAGGCACAGATATTGGTCCGGCGGGCNCTGATGTAGCGTGCATCCATCANGCAGGCGACTGAAGGATAACCTGCCGTGCGACGGGCCTCATCGCCAACCGCCAGAGACCCTGATATCCTCTGCTGAACATGAGCTATCAGTTATTGCGCTCCGCGCTCATNGCGNCANTACTTTNGGCGCCGTATCNGCTGGCCGCCCAAACGGCGGCAACTTTGTCTGAACAATTCATCGAGATGACTGCNGTGACCGGGTACGAGCAAACGGCAGCCNAACAACTTCTGGCAATGCTCCCNGGCACGACATTAGATCGAGCAGGTAATGTCGTTGGGGTNCTCGGTACCGGCACACCNGTTAGATTGCTAGTTTGTCCNCTCGATGAAGTCGGTTATGTCGTAGGACGTATCACGGACGACGGNTATCTTCGCCTNCGACGCGTTGGNGTAGGCANNCCGAANCTATTCGACCAAGGCNTGGAAGGACATCGAGTGACTGTTTGGNGTGCCGCTAAANCAACACCGGGTGTCGTTTCGATTCCGTCCACCCATCTAGGACGTGGCCGCTCCTCGATNCNAGACANACCCTTTGANGTGGACGACGCNTATNTCGACATCGGTGTGGACTCCGCAAANGAGGTNCAACAGCTTGGCATTCGNCTTCTNGATGCGGTAGCNCTGGCTAAACGTCCNCATCGGTATGGNNAAAANTTACTGGCGGGTCCAGAAGCTGGTCGTCGNGCNGGGTGCGCAGCTTTGGCNCGAACCTATCTTGATCAACCGGACGTCGACGGTACNGTTGTGATCGCGTTCGNGGTTGAAAGCCAACTTCGTCATGCGGGNTTGCGGGTCGTGTCCCGCCAANTNGGTCCCTTCGCCTCGACCTGGTTTATCAACTATGACCCACCCGANCGAATTATTGATGAGNGNTTCGGTGCCATCAAGNACTCGGNTGTNCCTGTTCAATTTAGTGAGACCGCTGTTGAGACCATNAATCTGGAAGANGTGGAAACACTCACNACTCNGATCAGTNCAGGAATCAANAAACACCCATGACTCTTAAATGTNGCGNAGTCATTCGTAGCNTANTGAGCATGGTCGTCCTATTTACGACAACATTNCNNGCCTCTGCGCAAGTTGATTCGAGNCGNGTTGAGGCAGTCGCAGGACTCCTTGAGGAATTGATTGAAACTTATGGTGTGTCNGGAGATGAGCAGCGTGTGCGTGCNGTCGTAGAGCGACACCTNCCCGCTTGGGCNAANCCGCGAGTCGACGAATCCGGGAATCTGTGGGTNAGAGCTGGGCAGGGTGANCCGGTGGTCGTNTTTATTGCGCACATGGATGAAGTCGGGTTTCAAGTGACCGANCTTCTCGACGATGGGTCGTTGCAAATCAGGCANCGAGGTGGTTTTTANCCACATCTNTGGGAGGCCACACCAGCATTTGTGCATACNGCTGANACTCGGGTGCCTGGAATCTTTATGCCACGCGATGAACATCANGTGACGCCGACNCGTCGACCNCCGACCGGTTTCCGTGTCAGTGTNGGAATGTCATCCCGTGCGGCTACCGANGCNNTGGGNGTTCGTATCGGTGACACNGTTACCAATCCAAAGGAATTTGTTCGNCTGGCGGGCACACGGGCNACTGCACGNTCCTTCGACGACCGCGCNGGTTCGACAGCNCAATTAGTAGCNCTCCAGTCGCTGGATCTTAACGCGTTGGACCACGAGGTCATCTTTATNTGGTCGACGGAAGANGAANTCGGACTGGTAGGAGCCACTGCAGTTGCAGACGAACTGGGGTTCACACCGGCTCGNGTGCATGCAGTTGATACGTTTGTGTCGTCGGCTGCTCCGGTTGATCGTCAGAATTTCGCGTTCACNCCATTGGGTCAAGGACCNGTCGCACGTGGCCTGGATAGCAGTTCAGTCACTCCNCGAGCGATCATCGATGGATTACTCGAGCTNGCCGATGGGCACAACCTTCCACTCCAACTGGGTGCGACGAATGGGGGNACCGACGGCACCGGCTTTCGCGACTGGGGCATACCTCATATGCCCATCGGTTGGCCNCTGCGATACTCCCATTCACCGATAGAACTGATTGATCTCCGCGACCTNGTCGTACTAAGTGACCTTATCCAACTAATCGCTGAAGAATGGTAGGNAACNCCCNCTCTGACTGTATTAAACGAAACCCAGCAGTCCACCNATGGTTANCATCAAAATCGTCATCCAAACNACCCANGCNGAACCGATTAGGANGCCNGGCGTAAGCATGTCGNGCATCCGGTAGTAACCCTTGGAATAGGTTATTAGGCANACGGCATCCAACGGTAACAANANCGCNCAAGAAGCGGTAAACGCGACTGGTAGAGCNTATAGCGCCGGNTTTACACCNGCNGAGACAGCNAGCAANGCGATTGGCGGAATGACCACGGCATTTACCACTGGGCCGATGGGAAGCGCNAGGTGCACCACAACGGTAAACGCACTGATAGCAANAAGGGCNAAGACAACAGACCAGTCCGCAACACCCCGAAGGGTTANATCAACCANCCAATTAGCGAGTCCTGCCTGAAGCGACGCACTGCCAAGGGAAGTTACCCCACCNATCATNAACAGTGTGTCCCAACCGATGGAGCGATCTGCCTGCTTCCANGTCAGCAANTGTACGCCTGGCAGAAACATTACGATTGCNCCGCAGAGGGCAACGANCAGCACGTCAAAAAATTCAATCCAACTACCAGCAATCCATAACACCATCATCGTNCCNAGNAATGTGATCGTTTTTTTCTCGGCTAGCGTAATCGGGCCAAGCGCCAGACGTTCCNGNGACAGTTCGGCNACGTCACCGACTGTTTNCACTTCTGGAGGGNAGCTCCACAAAATNGCACAGCAGGCCACTGGNACGAGNACTAGCACCATCGGTATNCCAATCGCCATCCACTCAACGAACGAAACGTGCACATTGACCGTTTCTTCNATCAAGTGAATACCCANAATATTGACCGAACTACCTGCNGGGGTTGCCACACCTCCAATNAGTGACGCAATTGGAATACCNATCATGATNGCTTTGCCAAGTGATGATGATCCTGGTTCAAGGTTNAGNCGNNTCAGCACNCCTAANCCAATACTCATGAANATTGCGCACGCTGGNACATCTGAGATAAACNCNGAGGTAGCAGCAGTNCCAANCATGAGAGCAANCACGACACGACGNCTGTCAGCACCNGCGTGACCNAGGAGCCAGAAGGCAAACCGTCGGTCCACGCCCGCGTTCGTGACCGCTGCCGCAATACAGAACATTGCCAACACAAAGAAAAACACTGGGCTCACGAAACTNGCNAATGCGCCGTGAAGGTCAGTAACTCCGAAGATGGGCTGGAGCGTAATAACGAGTAGCGCCGTTACTGCAATGGGAATGGCTTCNGTAGCCCAAAGAATAATAGCGGCNAGGAAAATCGCCGCGAGTCGCTGCCCTTCTGCCGGTAACGCATCGGGCGTTGGCAGGTTGAGCACCACGACAACTGCCGCGATGGCAAGACCAATCCCCCATTGNGTCTTCCGATTGGCAGCAGAAGAAAGTGTTCCGGTCGTCATGTCACCTTTTATCCAGNCGGAGANGGTCGGGCTTGATTACTTCAACTTGTACACCTTCGTCGCCGTACCTTCGTAGATCTGCTGACGATCGGCATCGGTTAGCCATTCGATTGCGTCAATCTTTTTCTTTACGTCATCGATCCANTCNCCAGTTTTCGGNTCCTTNGCAGTNCCGATACCGGGTTTCTCAGNNCCGAACATGCAGCGGTCAGNNCCGACCCAGCGGAANAGCAGNTCGAGNGATTCCTGAGTGTAAAGNCAGGTATCAAAATAGAAATGCTTTCGCAGNGTNTCCTCGAATGCCTCATCATGTCGACGTGACCACATCGCTCGATATCGACCGATTTGATAGGGNATGGCTCCTCCACCATGCGAGATGATGATTTTCAGCCCAGGAAAATCCTNAAAAACAGTCGAACTTATNAGAGAAACGATGGCAATGCTTTCTTCATTAATAAAATGNAGNGAGTANGGCTCCCGAGGCGACCGGCAACTCGCGGAATGAACAAGCGCNGGCACATCCAGTTCAACAAGCTTCTCGTAGATTGGATACCAATATTCGTCGCCCAATCCTGGTGGAGCCGGCCCTAACCCTTCGTTTGGGTCTGGATTGAGTAAGCATCCGATAAAGCCCANTTCCTTCACACAACGTTCCAGCTCAGNAATGGAATTCTCGGGNCTCACACCCATATTCTGCGGAAGTCCCGCAATGCCTCGNAACATNTCNGGAAAAAGTTTACACTGTCGATGGATAACGTTATTAACTTCCTTAATATACCAACGCACTAATTTTTCTGGCTTCTCGCTGTGCATCATCGTGTACGGCCGCGGCGAAACGAGCTGCATGTCTGTCCCGACTTCCTTCAGCTGTTCGAGATGCGACACCGTGTTGAACGTCGGCGTATTAAGCGCTGCAATGATCATTTCGTCCGANATTTTNAGNCGACCAGGACCGTGTGCTCCGCGATGAGATAACAGGCTGGCCTTATAAGCATAAAGCTCCTGCGGAGCCGTGACATGGGCNTGGGAATCAATNACTTTCATGNGTNTCCTCTAATCCTTTTCCTGAGTGNGACTCTCACAAAACGGAGTCACTGAGCCACCTCGGTCCATTGTGCGAAACAGAATGATATGATCATTGGGCTCTGGATGTGAAATCTCNCCGCCACCGTGTGCGGGGCCACGAGTCAAGAGNCNAGTTGATTACGCTCATGACCGANACAANCAAGACNCTCATCGCTCGCCTTAGAACTCTCGATACNTGTGCGGTATCGGANGCTCTTGACCGTCTCCAGCTTTCCGGAACNGTGATTGCCTTACGGCCAGTGTCCACGACGCNTCGAATCGCCGGCNAAATAGTTACGGTGCGGCTCGGGCCAGCCCAAGCAGACTTGCCAACNCGCCATCTGTGNACGGCNGCNATCGATGCAGCNGGTGCTGATAATGTNATCGTCGTCGAAAACCGTGTGCGNCCAGATGCCGCTGGCTGGGGTGGTTTGCTCTCAACTGCAGCGTCTGTNCGGAAGATAGCTGGTACCATCGTGGACGGTCCCGTNCGCGACGTCGACGACAGTCGCNACCTNGACTACCCAGTGTTCGCCCGNTCGGTCGTCCCGTTTACAGCTCGNGGGCGTGTNGCCGAACACGCCTGGAATGAACCGATCACCATCGACAACATTCAGGTAGAGCCTGGCGATCTAGTGATTGCTGATGGGAGCGGGGTAGTGTTTATTTCCAGCGATCGGATCGAACTGGTCCTAGAAACCGCCGAGGAGATTGCTGCGCGTGAAGCGAGGCTAACCGNNGCAGTTCGCTCAGGAACNTCCGTAAGCGAGGTGATGGGCGCCAATTATGAAGCGATGTTGGAGCGCGACAAGTCTTCAAAGGAGTGAGTCCCGTGCAAGATGAGCATGTAGAGCAACTTCAGCAATTATCAACGACAACAGTGAGTGATGCACTGGATCGACTTGGTATTGCCGGACAATGTCTAGGNATTAAACCACTCGACCCAAGCTTTCGGCTATGCGGCCGAGCCTTTACNATGCGGACAATTCCAGTGACAGCCGACCCAGGCACTGTAGGTGATTACATCGANGATGTCCCCGAAGGTCATGTGGTGGTAATTGACAATGCTGGCCGACCGGACGCAACAGTNTGGGGAGATATTCTAACGTTCGTCTCAAACCGCCGCGGCGTCGGCGGNACNGTGATNGACGGCCACTGTCGTGACATAGCNCTGAGCTTGCAACTCAAGTACCCAATCTTTAGTCGCGGTTGGTCAATGCGTACCGGGAAAGATCGAGTCCAACTNGAAGCGCTTCAGGTGCCAGTGTCGATCGGTAGCGCTANCGTGAAACCTGGCGACNTGTTGCTGGGCGATGCTGACGGTGTCGTTGCATTGCCNGAAGAACGNGCGGCTGAGGTGATAGCGCTTGCGCAGGATATTGAAACAGCTGAGAATCGGATNCGNAAGGCGGTCGAGGACGGTATGCGCCTNGATCAAGCTCGTCAGCAGTTCAAATACTTCGACTTACAACGCCACCAAACGAANTCATNATGGAAAATCAAGCACTCNTTACGATTGCCGCNAGTCTTGGAACAGCGACGTTGCACGAAGCAGCCGGTCAAAGCGGGGCGCTNCCTTCTGNGATCGCACCAATCGTGAAAGAAGCTCGGCTGTGTGGNCCAGCTGTAACAATCNAGGCNGCTCCNGGTGATAACCTGTGGTTACACAGGGGCCTTGCAGCTGCGTCAAANGGTGATGTCCTGGTGGTCGACGTTTGCGGNGCATATGAATTNGGGTATTGGGGTGGTGTCATGACCGCCGCCGCCGTNNCACAACAANTAGGTGGCCTCGTCATCGATGGNTGCGTGCGTGACAGGCTAGACCTAGAGGCCTCTGGTTTCTCGGTGTGGGCACGCGGCTTNTGTATTCAAGGCACGAAAAAGCAGGCCGAGGCTCNTGGGGCCATCAACGAACNGCTAACAATCGGTGGAGTATCGATTGAACCAGGCGATCTTGTGGTGGGCGATGCTGATGGTGTGGTCGTCATCGCTGCCAAGAAGATGGCTGATGTTATTGCAGCAGCCGAGCAACGGGAAACTAAAGAAAAGTTAATCGTGCAAGAATTGCAATCCGGCCGAACAACNCTTGACGTCTACGGCTGGAANTGAACGGANGCGAAAGATCTATGCAGAAAATCGATATTTTTAACCATATTTTTCCAAAATCTTTTCATAAGTTGATGATGAAGGTAGCTGGCGACCACAAGGATATTGGCAAACGTGTGCGTGGCGTGCCGATGCTCGCGGATTTAGACGAGCGTTTTCGTGTCATGGATCAGTTTGGGGAGGACTACCGGCAAGTGTTGTCATTAGCATCGCCAGCACTCGAAGTGCTCGGCGGACCGAACGTTGCNATCGAGTTAGCTNAAGCAGCAAATGACGGTATGGCTGAACTCGTGCAGAAGCACCCAGATCGTTTTCCAAGTTTTGTNGCCTCATTGCCCATGAACGCNCCCGAGGCAGCTCTNNACGAAACGCAACGGGCTATCACTAAACTCGGNGCCTGCGGCATCCAGATGTTCACGAACGTCTTGGGTAAACCATTGAGTTCTCNNGAGTTTAGGCCACTGTTTGGGGCTATGGCTGAGTANGACCTTCCNATCTGGGTNCATCCAGCACGAGGAGCACAATTTCCAGATTATTTAAGTGAAACAAAGTCAGAGTACGAAATTTGGTGGACGTTTGGTTGGCCGTATGAAACAAGTGCCATGATGGCACGGTTGGTCTTCGNGGGACTGTTCGATGAGTATCCAGCACTGAAAATCGTGACGCATCATATGGGCGGCATGGTGCCATANTTTGAAGGTCGGGTNGGACCTGGCTGGGATCAACTTGGCAGTCGCACTTCGGACGAGGACCTAGGCAAAGTACTCCAACGGTTGAAGAAACGGCCAATCGACTACTTTCATATGTTTAATGCCGATACAGCCGTCTTCGGTTCCCGCGCGGCCACAATATGCGGACTCGATTTTTTCGGTGTGGACAAGGTGCTCTTTGCATCAGATGCGCCATTCGACCCCGAGAAAGGGCCAATGTACATCCGGGAAACAATCAANATTATAGACGAGCTCGACATAAGCGAAGTGGATCGCGACAAGATTTACCGCGCCAATGCCGTCGAGTTGCTGAAACTATCTGAAGATTAATCACAAGGAATCCTGTTGTATCGCTTTGTAGCTCTCTTGCCGTTTGTCATCATTGGTGCGTGCACCTCCGCNCCCGAGCACGACCTCATCATTCGCNACGGTACTATCGTNGATGGCACTGGNNNGCAGGCATATGTTGGTGATCTTGCTGTCGACGATGATCAAATTACNGCCGTGGGGGANCTTNGTGAAGCACGCGGTGCNCTTGAANTTGANGCGNNAAATCTAATTGTCGCACCTGGNTTCATTAANATGCTTAGTTGGGCAGGTGATCGACTTATTGAGGATGGACGATCGCAGAGCGACATTCGACAGGGCGTGACNCTTGAAGTGTTCGGTGAGGGNANTTCTGGTGGACCACTCANCGACCAAATGAANCGNGGCGAAGTCGCAAGNCAGGGTGATATCACCTTCGACATTGAATGGACGACGCTCGGTGAGTACTTANAATACTTAGTCAAGAAGGGTNTCTCNACAAACGTGGCGTCGTTTGTCGGGGCCACGACTCTCCGAATCCATGAGGTCGGNTACGACGACCGACCACCCACAGNCGANGAACTCGACCGCATGCGTGCTCTGGTGCGNCAAGCNATGGAAGAAGGTGCCCTCGGTATCGGGTCCTCGCTTATNTATGCTCCGGCCTTCTACGCACAAACTGACGAGTTAATCGAATTATCNAAAGTCGCTGCCGAGTATGACGGAATGTACATNTCCCATATGCGTAGTGAGGGAAACGCTCTATTGGAATCCATCGACGAATTACTAACGATTGCCAGAGAAGCTGGTATTCGATCTGAAATCTANCACTTGAAAGCCGCTGGGGAAGCGAATTGGGACAAACTCGACACAGCCATCTCAAAAATTGAGTCTGCTCGAACNCANGGATTAGAGATTACGGCNGACATGTACAACTANACGGCTGGTTCGACTGGCCTCGATGCTGCGATGCCACCCTGGGTGCAGGAAGGTGGTTACGACGCATGGGCTGAACGNCTGCAAGATCCAGNAATCCGCGAACGGATGCGNNNCGAGATCACGACGNCGACTAACGAATGGGAAAACCTNATGTTGGCTGCAGGCAGTGAGGGAACCCTCCTNGTNGAGTTCAAGAATCCAGCGTTGCGGGAATACACGGGNCAGACNCTCGCAGACGTNGCTGAGCAACGCGGGACGTCNATACCGGACACCATTATGGATCTCGTTATTGAAGACGGGAGTCGCGTCCAAGTGGTGTATTTTCTNATGTCAGAAGAAAACATTAAGCAGCAACTCAAACTGCCGTGGGTNAGTTTTTCTTCNGANGCAGGGTCTATGGCACCGGAGGGCGTCTTCCTCAATAACAGCACCCATCCTCGCGCGTANGGNAATTTCGCACGTTTACTTGGCAAGTANGTACGCGATGAANAGNTTATCTCCTTGGAAGAAGCAATCCGAAAANTGACGTCACTNCCCGCAAGTAACCTTCGAATTCAAGGACGTGGNCAGTTGTCGCCAGGGTACTTCGCGGACATCGTAGTNTTCGACCCNACTNCGATTCANGANCATGCGACCTACGAAGAACCGCACCAGTACGCGACAGGCATGCACCATGTCTGGGTGAATGGCACGCGCGTCCTNGCGGACGGTGACCACACTGGCGCNATGCCGGGTCGAGTCGTGCGCGGNCCAGGGTGGACGGGNTCGGAATGAAGCAACCGCAGTTCATANCANNACTTCNGGCNCTGNTCGTCGCAGTCNCTCTTCACGNTTAGCGNGCCNGCCNCNGCACAANTTNACCANGNGGNAAGCAACCAAGCGNGNGNNTTGCCTCTAACACCNGCAGTCACAGTATATGANCAAGANGNNGACGGGCACGTGACAGTCCGCGCAGTACGGATCTCAANNCCGATTGTTGTNGACGGTCNACTCGATGATCCGATCTANCAGNCTGTGCCAGCGATCGACAANTTCATCCAGCAATTGCCAGATGANGGGGCNGCCCCCACNGAACNGACNGAAATCTGGATTNTNTTTGATGANGANAANATTTANCTNTCAGCNCGCTGCTGGGACAGTCAACCNGANCGNATGATAGCCNACGAAATGNCACGAGACGCNCGGGCGATNTGGCGCAACGAGTTATTGTCGGTTGTCTTCGACACCTTCCATGATGGGCGGAACGGNATGAGCTTTTCCACGAATCCACTCGGCGGCTTGATGGATAACCTCATCACNGATGAAAGTANCGTGAACCTTGACTGGAACACNGTGTGGNATGTNCAGACCAGCCTTTTTGAACANGGATGGNTGGTTGAGATGATGTTTCCATTCAAGTCACTNCGTTTCAAGGCTGGCGGNGGTGAACANACCTGGGGCATCAACGTCTCTCGCCGNGTCCAATGGAAGAANGAATCTTCGTTCCTGAGCCCCGTTCCAGCNTCCCTCGGTTATCGTGGCATGATGCAANTGTCGGCCGCCGCGACACTGGTTGGCATTGAACCTCCCACNANCATCAGGAATCTTGAGATAAANCCGTACGCAATTTCCGGAGCTTTCACCAACAANAAAGTGACNCCAATCAGGTCGAATGACCTTACAGGTGAAGTCGGGATTGATCTTAAGTACGGGCTTACCCGTAGTCTCATCGCTGACTTTACGGNGAATACCGATTTNGCNCAGGTCGAAGCNGATGAACAACAGGTNAANNTGACCCGCTTCAGCCTTTTCTTTCCAGAAAANCGGGAATTTTTCCTCGAAGGTCAGGGAATTTTTNCGTTTGCTGACNCNGGNGTGNTCAATTGGAGNGGACCNCCAAGTGATACTCCAGTGCTGTTTTTTAGTCGGCGNATTGGCCTNGAAGNTGGAAACGAAGTNCCGATNCGCGCCGGTGGACGCGTGACTGGNCGAGCTGGTCCATATTCAATTGGGCTCCTCAACATTCAGACCGGNGACTCTGCTAGTGCCGACACGCTCTCGACGAATTTTTCCGTGGTNCGGGTGAAGCGTGACATGCTGCGCCGCAGTAATTTTGGCGTGATCTACACNCGGCGAAACCNGCTAACCNAAGGTGTGGGNATCAATCAGGTGTATGGTGCTGANTTAACTNTCCGCTTCTACGAAAANATCAACTTCACAAACTATTACGCTCAGACCCACACGCCAAACCTTGAGGGGTCTAATGCGAGCTACCAGAGCAAGTTCGACTACACCGGNGACCGTTACGGAGTCNAAGCCGAGCATCTNACGGTGGNCAAGAATTTTAACCCTGAGATNGGATTCNTGCGNCGTGACAACTTCCGNCGAAACTTCGCCNAGTTCCGNTTTAGTCCTCGCCCCCGCTCAATTCCNTGGCTNCGACGAATGATTTATCAAGGCANCTTCNANTACATCACTNACATGNCGGGGGNNCTTGAAACCCGCGAGAGCAANCTGCGNTTAGAGATGGAACTTGAAAANAGCGACAAATGGTTCGTCGAGTACACAGATNCATTCGAAGGGTTNCNAAAAGAGTTTNAACTTACCTCCGACGTCATCCTNCCNGTCGNCGGTTACAACTTTGGTCACATCCGAACCGAGTATGACTTTGGTTCACAGCGACGTNTTTCAGGNAGNCTCTTTTTANCACGTGGCACNTTTTATAACGGCACGCGNAACGACGTNGGCTACCAAGGTCGTGCCGTCATCACACCGCAATTTGCCATCGAGCCCCGCATCTCGATCAGCGACGTCGACGTGACCCAAGGTTCCTTCGTTACAACTTTAGNTGGTGCGCGTACCAGCTTTACAGTCTCCCCACGCATGTTCCTNGCAGCGCTCTTGCAATTTAATTCGAANAGTGAGTCGNTNGATACNAACATTCGCTTTCGATGGGAGTACCAACCTGGAAGCGATCTCTTCATCGTATACAGCGACGGTCGAGACACNGGTCTTGAGGGCTATTCGCGTTGGAAGACCAAGTTACAAAACCGCTCATTCGTCATTAAATTCACTCGGCTGTTAAGATTTTANTCCGTATGAANGCCNACCTTTTTGACGCGACCAGNGTNGCGAGCGTAATTGANAACNGTCAGCCGAAAGATGAGTCGGCTGTNTCAATATTCTTCGAGCGACGCTTCCAGTAGTAATAGAGCGGGACACCCAGCAGCACAATACTAAGACCGATTACCGAATCCCGCGGATTGTGCCATAAGACTTCNAGGAGAAGAGCCCAAGCCGCCACTCCGAAGANTGCNGTGATATACGGGTAGCCGAACGCACGATACGGNCTTAAGCGNCCTGGATNTTTTTGTCGAAGCACCATNACTGCCACCGCACCAANTAAATAGGCTACCCAAGAGGTAAAGACCACNTANGTAAACAGCTGATCGTACCGGCCGGTCAACGTTAGTGCGCTTGCCCAGACGCCTTGAGCCAGAATGGCATTAACNGGAACCTTNCGATCGCTTAATTTNGCNGCCCAAGAAAAAAAGACGCCATCACGAGCCATNGCAAAATAGACNCGCGCAGCGGTGAAGATNAAACCNTTCACGGCAGCAANGCAGGACACNATNACTGCGAAGGCAACAAGGCCACCACCGATNNGNCCCNTTACGTGCTCAACCGCGTCGGCTGCAATGCGATTGGACACCATCATATCTGNTGCAGGAAGCGCATAGATGAACGCGTTGGTGACAAGTAGGTAAATGATAATCAGACCAATTACAGAAAAGGTTAAGGCGCGTGGTAACACACGATCGGGNTTCCGCACNTCACCGCTGACAAAGGTCACCATGGCCCAGCCATCAAANGCCCAAAGCGCTGCCACCATCGCTGCACCGAAACCGGCAACTGTCCGTGTGGCTGGGNCCTTCGGAACCATCTCCTGAAACGCCGCTAGACCGTCNCCCCCAAACAGAAAGCAAATCAGTGCGATAGCAACAATCGTNAGCANCTTAATGACCGTTGTACGATTCTGTANGTTTGCGCTCGTGCGAACGGNGANGCAGTTCCAAATCGTNAANCCCATGATTAACACAATGGAACCCACCTTNGTCGTGNCNGNACTCATGGGTATGAAGTAAGCCAAATACGTCATNAGCGCCACGGNAACAGCAGCGATTGAGGCNGTCTGGATGACACTNAAAAGGGTCCANCCGTAAAGAAATCCCCAGAACCGAGAANAGGCCTGCTTGAGATANACNTACTGTCCACCCGCGCGTGGGTACATGACNGCCAACTCGGAAAAGGTAACGGCGCCACACCACGAAAGCCCGCCTGCCACNATCCAAACAAGGCTCGACATNAACGCTGTTCCNGTGGTGGCCAAGACGATCGCCGGTACGATAAAAATGGCTGAGGCTAAAGTCGTGCCCACATTAATCATTAACGCGTCGTACAAGGTTAGCTCTCGCTTAAAGCCAACGTNCTGTGATGCTGACGCTTCGTCGACGNAATCNTGAGGCTGNGATTGAGANNGGATCATGAACAGTACAATTCAGGTGGATTAAGANGGCGCAATGAACATTTGGAGTCCTCAACTGCGGACTAGAGAGTAGCACGNGTTNAGAGCCGCGTTATAATCAGTCTTTAACATCGGTTAGAGCGTATAAGCAGANAGGCTGANANNTGAAGCGTNNCGGAATACTTGGATTAGTAATCGTAAGCTGCATGCTGTTCGTCCGGTGCGGCGAAGCCCAGAAAGAAACCGTAACCGTAGACAATCGACCCCCTAACATCGTTGTACTTTTTGCCGACGACTTAGGGTACGGCGACCTTGGCAACTACGGCCATCCCACGATCCGGACTACTAATCTCGACCGTATGGCTACTGAAGGTCAAAAGTGGACGAACTTCTATGTCGCTTCAGCTGTGTGTTCGCCCAGTCGCGCTGCGCTGTTAACCGGACGACTGCCAATGCGAAGTGGTATGTACGGCACCACTGGGAGAACACGGGTGCTTTTTCCAGACTCGCCACAGGGGTTCCCTGATGACGAGGTCACACTGGCCGAAGCCCTTAGAGATCTCGATTACGTTACAGGAATCTATGGCAAGTGGCATCTCGGGCATCTTGCTGAATCGTTACCAACGGCACATGGCTTCGACCAATGGCTCGGGCTGCCGTACTCGAATGACATGGATCTTGTCGAGCATCGAGACGAACCTTGGCCTGGATCGATCTTTTTCGACCCGAAAAGTGAGTACTGGAACGTGCCATTGTTCCGTGACGATGCCATCATCGAACGTCCTGTAGATCAGACATTGCTCACCAAGCGCTACACTGAGGAGGCAGTCGCATTCATTGAGACTAATCGTGAGCAATCGTTTTTCCTCTACCTGCCTTACACAATGCCCCATGTGCCGCTGTTCGCTTCGGAAGCATTCAACAACGTCAGCCGAGCTGGCCTCTACGGTGACGTAATCGAAGAAATCGATTGGAGTGTCGGCCAAATCCTCGATGCCCTCAGAAATTATGGTCTTGAAGAAAATACACTCGTAATTTTTACGAGCGATAACGGTCCGTGGCTAGCCCTCGACCAACACGGTGGGTCGGCGGGACTCTTACGGCAAGGAAAAGGCACCACCTGGGAGGGTGGAGTACGTGTTCCAGCCATCTTCTGGTGGCCAGGNACCATCACACCCGCTACNGTGCAAGCAATCGGCTCTTCGCTCGATGTCTTTCCAACAGNACTCGCACTGGCTGGCGGGACCTTACCANNTGACCGNGCTTTTGATGGTCNAGATCTNCAGCCAGTCTTAAAAGCGACCGGTGATAGCCCCCGCAAGGTGTTGTATCACTACCGCAGNGGTGAACTCTACGCTGTCCGGAAAGGTCCATTCAAACTACATGTCATTACTGANGGTTCGTACGGTCAAGGNGGGGAACGCGTAATCCATAATCCACCCTTACTGTTTCACCTTGGTGAAGATCCTGGCGAGCACTTCAATGTCGCCAACCAATACCCAGAAGTGGTGGCCGANATTCTGACTGANATTGAAACACACCAAGCTGCTTTCAACACTCAGNCCTCTGTGTTTGATCTACGNCCTCCNGCCAAGTAAGGTCNCTTTCATTTGACTTTTTGGACTAATTAGACAGCNCGGANTATTTACTGAGCGATTNTTGGTTTCTGTTTCCAGAATTCAGTTACCTGCTGNAAAGCATACGCAANTTGAAGCACGGCAAGGTCNTCCTGATACCGTCCAACGATCTGCACCCCNACTGGCAGNCCATCCNCATTGAAGCCGCACGGCACAGACACAGCAGGAAGNCCAAGGACCGAGATGTAGTAACACGAACGCATCCAGTCAATGTAACTATTTAAAACGACGCCGTCGATTTCGGTCACGTACTCCTGTGTAATATCGAACGGTGGCACTTGAACCACAGGCAGNACNAGAAATTTGTACGTNTTCATGAATTCCCGGACACGNTGATACAACACGGTCCGCTTTTGTTCGACCANGGCCAGTTGAGTGCCNTCNAGCGTTCGTCCTTGTTCAATATTCCAAATAATGGTGTCTTTAANTTTNNNTCGATNNGCCTTNANCAACTCGCTAAAGGCCAACCAGTAATACCANGCTCGCCATGCTTTNAAGATCTCATCTGCATCCGAGAGATCNGGNTCTGCCTCCTCAACTAGACAACCGAGTGATTCAAAACTCTGACGCTGTCCATCGACCACCGCAGTCACNCTTTGTTCAANNGGCAAGCCNCCAAGCGTTNGGCTCCAAGCCACNCGCNCTCCCGNAAAATCNTGATGAAGTGACGCCGCAAACTGATCGCCAGATTCNTGGATTGCAATTGGCGATCGTNGATCAGGCCCAGCCATCACGCTCAACATTAGCGCCACATCTTCGACCGTGCGTGCCATCGGACCTTCAACAATGAACGGAAACCANGCTGCTGGTGTTGGCCANGTCGGCACCCGTCCTGGAGTCGGGCGATAACCCACAACATTNCAAAAACTCGCTGGGTTGCGCAGCGACCCGCCGAAATCACTACCGTCGGCGAGGGGCAACATNCCCGTGGCTAGCGCNACCGCCGCACCCCCACTNCTTCCACCGCAGGTTTTCGCCANGTTGTNAGGGTTTGGCGTCTGACCAAAAACATTATTGAAGGTTTGNGAACCCGCGCCGAACTCCGGNGTGTTTGTCTTTCCAATCGTGATGGCCCCAGCTGCTTGCAAACGCTCGACGATTAGTGCATTGCGATCAGGCACAAAATCCTGAAAAATGGGCGACCCAAACGTCGTCCGAATTCCCTTTGTNTCAACAAGATCTTTGTGNGCGATCGGNAGTCCATGTAATGGNCCTAACACATCGCCATGTGCGAGCNTTTCNTCAGCCCGCGCAGCCTGATCCATTGCCCGATCCGGCAGCAACGTGACAATGGCATTGAGCTNNGGGTTGANCCGNTCGATCTGTGTCAAATGTGCCGCCATCACGTCACAAGCCGACAGNTCTTTCGTAATGATTCGTCGAACNAGTTCANTCGCCGTTAGAAAGCACAGATCATTGCCAGTCATATNAGAAATGCGTCCCAAATCGCGATTATATCGCTCACTCACCAAGTGGAAGATATAATCGCTTCTTCATGGATACCAGAACGATAACTGCCTGAAGCAAGGAGATTCGGCATGAAGCTTGGTCGTTTTATCGTTGACACCCACGTNCACGCACAGCGGTTCGCCGCAGGNCCNGAATTTGCCAAGGCTAAGCTCGACCCAANCAAGGCGGGCTATCGCGACTTGGCACGTGTNATGCGATCTCTCACNCCGTACGATAACTCGCCGCGCCTANTCTACGACATGGAATGTTACGACGTTGATATGTGTGTCCTTCTGCCAGCGTTCGGAATGTCCAACGAACTCAACATGGAGATCGTCGATAAACATCCAGACAAATTTGTCGCAGTCTGCACTGCAATGGAAACTCAGCGGAAATCCATGCGCGGCGAGATGAAATGGTCGCCCNAAGCCGCGGCAGCGGAAATCGACACNCTNCTGTCGACAGGAAAATTTGTNGGACTCGGAGAAGGCATGCCGGCTGATCATACGCGCAAGACNACGNTCGGNCAGACNGAACGACTTGATCAGATTCGTCCAATCATGGANGTCGCACGAAAACACAAGAGTGTGGCNCGCATTCATACNGGCGTGGTNATGGGTTACCCGATGACTCATCATTTCTGGCCAGAGTCGTTGAATCCAATCTGGACAACTGACCTCGCCTCGGAGTATCCGGAAGTGCCTATTGTNCTCGANCACGGAGGNCTCCAAGGCTGGTGGTCACAACGGTTTGTTGAGGAAGCAATGAATGTTGCTGCAGCGCACGATAATGTCTACCTCGAAACCGGATTNTGGTGGACTGACATGTACATGAAGGCACTACTCGACCCAAACATCGGTGCAGAAAAACTGCTCTGGGGTTGTGACTGGGGCGCTAGTATTCCGTTCCATGCTCAGTACGGCAATCAGCCACCCGCTTACGCTGTGCAATTGCGCAAGAAGCCNCTTGTGCGNCATCAAGTCGATGTCTGGGGCTGGAGTTTGAAACAATTACTACGACTCGACATTGTGCAAGATGATNTAAATCTCATNCTTGGCGGCAATGCTGCTCGNCTTTACGGCCTAAAATTGCCACATAANCGTCTGTTCAGACCGGTTGGAGGCGAGCTCGTGCCACAACCNGGGGATANGGATTCGCTGCCTCCAAGGTGCTGCTGAAAATCTTATGACATCGAACACTTTACCTAATTACACAGTACTCGACCCGAAACTTGATCGACTNCCACCAGCACAGCTTGAGGCTCTGCAGGCTGAGCGNCTCCGGAACATGGTCCGTTACGTCTATGCNGCAACGCCGTTCTGGCGCCGAAAACTCGATAAAGCCAAGGTNCANCCNGAACAAATACGCGGGCTAGCCGATTTATCCAAGATNCCATTCTGNACGAAGGAAGAACTCCAAGCTGACCAANCAGAACACCCGCCCTTCGGTTCGTACCTAGGAATNGATCNATCCAAGCTGACNAAGTTCATGACGACNTCTGGCACCACTGGNAAACCGCTCCGTCGCGTCTTTTCTNGTCGTGATTGGAGCTATGTGCTCGATCGATTTCAAAGNAACCCACGCNNAGGCCCNGGNGACATTATGGTTACNCTCGGACCGATGGATGGNCTCATGGGTCCAACNGCTGGCGTCGANAGTGCNTCTCGTACGGGNGCGATGGNGNTACTNGCAGGACTCTACGACTCTAAATCAAAGGTGCGCCTCCTGACGGAATTAAANCCAACGGCAGTAAATGGTACCGCTTCGTACTTGCTCTACCTGCTAGATGTAGCNCGCGAAATGGGTGTCGATCTCGCAACACTTGGAATCAAGACCGTGTTGTCAGTAGGAGAGCCTGGNGCGGCTATCCCAGCGACCCGCCAGCGNCTGNAAGCGGGGTGGGGAGCCTTTATCAATGATGGATACGGTATGACAGAACTCTTCCCACTTGGAGGCGGTTGTCGACATTCGAGGGCNCTCCATATAGCAAGNGATCTGGTAATCACCGAAATAGTTGATGCTGAAACTGGAACGCCCGTCGCTCCGGGCNAGCCTGGTGAAATCGTCTATACGAACCTCGTGGGTGACTCGCAACCATTGTTACGGTACCGAACNCGAGACATCGCGAGATTATCCAGCAGCGAGCCGTGTGCNTGNGGATTTACCGGAANACGGTTAAAGAATGCAATTGAAGGTCGTGTCGATGACATGATCTGGTTCCGAGGGGCNAATTTATATCCATCAGCTATCGAAGAGGTTGTCCGTAATTTCACCGAACTTGCTGACGAATATGAAATCGTGATTGAAGGAGATGGTTCGTTACCACGAATGACCGTACGCGTCGAAACAAGGCCNGGCGTGGAAGNCGCTGCGCACGTANATCTNAAGAAGCGCTTCAANGAATCNTTAACTGCCGCNGTCCGGATAGCGTCGACNCTCGAANTATTACCTTATGGCACCCTGCCGCAAGCGAAAGCGGGTGCCAAGAAACGTCGCGTCATAGATAAACGCTCGNCNGCCAAGCAATAAATCACGNACGNANAAACANACCACTGAGTCNCANCTGAAAAACAGCGCTNNGGTCCTGGTAACCCAGTCANTTCACTCGATCAATCTTNTGNTTAANTNTGGNNCGAGGTNTTGGTGCGCTCGACGAGCATGCCGAATACCGGCCGCANCCGTGTACCAAGTATCGTGCCNGCGAACGCGGCGACCAGCCATAACCACCCATGCACGCTACCCGAAGCAACGCCGCTAAAGTACGCACCAATGTTGCANCCNTAGGCGAGTCTGGCNCCATAGCCGAGTAAGAGGCCTCCNCCNATTGCTGCAATCAAGGATCGTCGCGATGTCGTCCAAACCGGCTTAAANCGACCGGCNAAACCTGACGCCAACAANGCNCCCAACAAAAGNCCNAAGTCCATAACNGAAGTTGTATCCTGCATCACGCTGCTTGTCAGAGAAGCAGCTCTTGNTGGTGATGACCAGTAAACCCANGAAGCTGGATCAAANCCGATCATCGCTGCCGTTTTGGAACCCCANAGAGCAAANCCNGAGGTGATACCCCAAGGCCGNCCCGCAAAAGCNAGGGTCNNAAAGTTNGCNACCGCGAGCCCGACGGCGCCCGCNANNNANGGCCACGGTCCACGCAGGAATCGTGACCANCCCTNCTGCGACGAGNCNGGNTCTGTGANGAGTTGGCCGTGACGCCGACGTTCAAGAACNACTGTTCCGAACGCGATCACACCNAANACGGCAAAGTTAAACCCAAGCGCAGACCAAGCCCCGAAAGTCTCCACNAANGAAATCGGTTCAAACCGTGGAAGCGCTTGCCACCACGGCGCATGCGCGGCACCAATCGCGGACCCAACGATAAAGAAAAACAGGGTGACGAACAAGCGTGTGTTCCCACCACCCACATGGAAAAGCGTGCCTGAACCGCAAGCTCCGCCCAGTTGCATTCCCAGACCAAACAAGAATGCACCAACTACGACTGAAATGCCGATTGGGTTGACATTACCCCTGACTGTTTCAGTGAACAACGGAGTCCCTGATTCCAAAACCGGAAAGAATAAAAGGCAGGCGACAGCCAGCATCATCATCTGCGCACGAACTCCTGCACCTCGCCGATCACTAATCAGGACACGCCACGAGGAGGTGAATCCGAACGCAGCATGGTAGAGAATCACTCCGAATCCGCCGCCAACTAGAAATAATACGGCCTGACGCCAGTGCACCGTGTTGGCTAAATAGACAGCACCGACCGCGAACAAAACGGTCGCGGCAGCCACCACACGTTGATTAATGTTTCCGGCCGGACGCTGAGCAAGGGTCACGCGGGGAGGCGTGAAATCTATGGTCGCGGTATTGCTCGACATGGACATGTTTTTTCCGAAACTACACCTAAGGCTGCGCTAGTAGAGGCAGCAAGCCTATTCAATAAAAAGATTTACAGGGAAACAATTTTCAAGATAGAGGTAACACCCAACCGAGGGTGCACCTCATGCGACAAGTACAATGGTAGGTCTCGTGCAATCTGAGTAGCGTCATAATTCAACTTAGACATTAATCATAATATTTAAATCCAACCATCTCAAGATTCCGACAGGATTCGTCACTGTCTACAGGAGAAGTGTTAGTTGTCCTCGTCAAAGATTTTGTTAATGATCTCCGAAGCTAAATTGAACGCAGGCAAACCACGAAAGAGGAATGCCAAGCCTGCTACCGCATGCAACTCTTCCTTTGTCGCGCCCGAACGCTTAGCCGCACGAGCATGAAACTCCGCCCCCGGTGCTACATTCGCAAGGAGAATGCCAACCAGCATCAGCTGGGCTGTTTTGACATCAAAACATTTGGGATACATCGCAGTCTTCCGAATTTGCTCAGTCTGCGCCAGTAATTCTGGGTCGACCTCCAGGCCGAGGCGGATCCGGTTCTGGATACGGGGCGGAACAAATCCGATCAAATCCTCGTAGGGTTTTTCATATTCTGTTTTAGTGCTCATTGTTTTCCCTTCGCACGCACACTGCGTGTATTAATAGTTTTTCCAAGATTTTATAGACAAATTCCGGCCTGATATGTTTGTCAGGAACTGCGGAGCAGAATATTCGCGTTACCACTTCCGGAAGATTGCGTGTAGGGACCATACTGCCGACCAGAATACGTCACCTCACTTGTTTCATCGAGACAACCTAGAAACGTCGCAAGTGTGCGCCCCCCCATTTCGGCAACAACTGCCTTGTTATATTCAGGAAACCAAGCTTTAGCATCAGCGATTTGCCCTGAGGTAAGTAACTCGATGAACTGATGGTCAAGTTTCTGTCGTTCTTCAGTTGGCCACTGGGCAGGTCCGCGAACTAGTTCATGGGTAAAAGAGCAACTCGCCGCAAAGACGGCACGGCGACCCGTTTGTTCCGCTGCTCGACGAATGGCCGCACCAGCCTTCAGGCATTCCTCAATATCAGCACTAACTACGGCACCAATTAAAATAATCGGGACCTCCGCTTGAGGGTCCAAATACTTCGCCGGCACCCACGAACCATAGTCCCACTGAAAATGCGCGCTGTCGTTCGGATTGCCTGGAATATTCGCTTCACTAAATTCAGTTAATATGGCTTGGGCAAGCTCTGGGTCGCCCTTCCAATGGTACGGAATACCATCAATCAACTCGGGCGCTTCATCGGCAACGCACCGCCCCTTATGCTCGGCCTGACATGTCACATGCCAGTTAAATGTACAGACCCAATGAGCTGAATTAATGATCAAGACATCGGGTTTTGCAGCCCGAATCTCTTCACCCATCTCACGTTGACCCTGAATGAGAGCTCGAACAAAATCTGGAGCCTGCTCTTCGATCCCCATCCGAGGTGTGTGCGGTGCAACGACAGTGCGAATAAGTCCGGCCATGTTTTAATACCCCCGTTATTTCTAGAGGATATCATGCTGGTGACACCCCATTTCTTGCGTAATGGCATGAACTTTCTAGCTGCGGCTATTACCAGCTGTGTGCTACTTATTTACCGTCTGTGTTTGTGAGTGCATCGGCCAACACCTGAATAGTATGGCGAACCTGCCGGGAAGCACCGTCCATAATCTGGTGCCGGCAAGAAGCTCCATTCGCGACCAGCAGTGTGTCTTCCGAAGCCGCTCGCACAGCTGGGAGTAATACGCGGTCTGCGATGGTCATTGACAGATCATAATGCTCCGTCTCGTAACC
>NZSH01000066.1 GCA_002696705.1 Woeseiaceae bacterium
GCATCAACATCGGATGGGGCATCGCTCATCAAGTCAACTGCCGTCGTCGTCTTGGGAAAGGCGATTACGTCACGAATTGAATTCTCTTGGGCCAACAAGGCAACCAATCGGTCCAAACCCAGGGCGATACCACTATGCGGCGGCGTACCAAACTTCAGTGCATCGAGAAAAAATCCGAATCGTAAACTCGCCTCTTCTTCACTAATATTCAATAACGAAAAAATCTTCCGTTGTAACGTCTGATCGTGAATTCGAGTGCTTCCGCCACCGATTTCAGTCCCATTCAATACGAGATCGTACGACTTCGCACGAACTGCTTCTGGCCGTTCTTCTAACTTCCTTACATCTTCATCAACTGGAGCCGTAAACGGATGATGCATTGACACATAGCGTCGATCTGTATCATCCCATTCCAAAAGCGGAAAATTCACCACCCATGCAAATTCATATCTACTCGGGTCCAGCAGTTTAGCCTTGGCCGCAAGTTCTAGACGTAGCTTCCCAAGAAGGTTTGAGGCTTTGATCGGATCGCCACTCACCATTAACAGCAAGTCAGCTTCTCCCGCCTTACCCACCGTTAGCGCACGACGGAGCGTCTCTTCACCAGCAGCCTTCAAAATTGAACTCTGAACCTCTCCACCAGCTCCCAAACGGGCCCACACAAGCCCCGTCGCACCCAAGGCAACAGCGCGGGCTACCAAGTCATCGAGTTCTCGTCTTGAAGCCCCTCTCGCACCAGTCACCGTCAGAGCTCGAACGACACCGCCTGATCGAATCGCATCGCGAAACACTCCGAATGAAGAATCCGCAAAAACTTCAGAAATATCCTCAATGGGCATTTCACAGCGTAGATCCGGCTTGTCTGTTCCGTATCGAGTCATCGCCTCCGCATAAGAAATCCGCCGAAACGGTGTTTCGGGAGGTTTGTGACCTGCCGCCGTAAACACCGCTTGCATCAACGATTCAATGATGCCGAAGACCATCTCTGGCGTAGCGAATGACATTTCTACATCGATCTGTGTAAATTCTGGTTGCCTATCTGCACGCAAATCCTCGTCACGAAAACACCTAGCAATCTGGTAGTACCGATCCATGCCTGCAATCATCAATATTTGTTTAAAAATCTGAGGAGATTGAGGTAATGCATAAAACTCACCAGGATGTACGCGACTGGGAACAAGATAATCCCGTGCACCCTCAGGCGTCGACTTCGTCAACACAGGCGTCTCAATTTCAAGAAACTCATGCTGGTCGAAGAATTGCCGGATACTCATGGTCACGCGATGCCGCAACACGATGTTCTGTTGCATTCGGTGACCACGTAAATCAAGGTACCGATACTTGAGACGCAAATCCTCCGAAACTGCAACATCCTCGGTTATCTGAAATGGGGGACGATCAGACTCGTTTAATACAAGGATCTTCCGCGCAGCGATCTCAACCGTACCGGTGTCTAACTTACTATTAACGGTATCCGCAGACCTCAATTCCACAGGTCCCATCACAGCAACGACAAATTCAGGTCGCAGCCGTTTTGCTACCGGACGTAGCGCCTCGTCTTCTCTCACTACCACCTGCGTTGTTCCAAACCTGTCTCTGACATCAATAAAGATCAATGAGCCAAGATCGCGCACCCTATCCACCCAACCGAGCAACACTGCGTCATGACCAACATCGGACTCACGAAGAGCTCCACATGTATGGGTTCGAACAAGTTCACCAAGATAATCAGTCATTAACTATTGTTAAGCCTCACATACGCTACGACACATCATTGCCCAGGCTCGGTAGTTTTTAAGAGTTCAAGAAGTGATTCTCGAGCCACCGCTCTTTGTTCACCTGTTGTCATATCTTTAAGAGTAACCTCACCTCGCGCGAGTTCGTCTCCTCCTACGATGACTACGTAGCGAGCACCAGCACGGTCGGCCCGTTTCATTTGCGATTTCGCACTCCGCCGGTCATAGTCAATTAGAGTACGCAGACCCGCATCGCGCAGCGTTTTCGCGACGATGAACGCCTCTTCCCGCACATCTTCACCGAAACTTGCCACAAACGCATCGGGAACAGGTGCCATCACACGGTTTTCCGGTAAGGCGAGTACAAGCCTTTCAAGTCCAGCTGCAAAACCAATTCCAGCCCGATCTGGACCACCCAATTGCTTAACCAGACCATCATACCGTCCACCACCCAGTAAAGCATTTTGAGCGCCTAACGACGCTTGGACTAATTCGAACGTTGTTCGAGTATAGTAATCGAGCCCACGCACTAGACGATGTGAGATAGCAAAAGCCTGCCCGTAACGATTTAAGTGACCCTGCACTTCCTCAAAATGTTTTCCACAATCAACACAGAGATAATCAACAGAGTGTGGTAACGCATCGATAATTGTCTGGTCAGCAGTAATCTTACAATCGAAAATCCTGAGAGGGTTCGTCTTCGCACGACGTTGACAATCGCCGCACAGTCGCTCCACATCATCGCCGAGCGCTTTCATCAAGGCCGCACTGAATTTCGGTCGGCACTTGGGGCAACCCACAGAATTAATCACAAGTTCACTTCCCGTAATCCCAAGAGCATGGATCAATGATGCCGCCATCTCCATAAGTTCAGCATCAATCGAAGGGTCAGCCACACCGAAGACTTCTACATTAAGCTGGTGAAATTGACGGTAGCGACCTTTCTGTGGTCGCTCGTATCGGAACATCGGTCCCAGACTGTATAGCTTGGGCTGCGCCAGAGCTTGTTCAAGAGCATGCTCTACAAATGCCCGGACAACCCCTGGCGTTGCTTCAGGTCGTAACGTGACACGCTCATCACCCCTATCGGTAAACGAGTACATCTCTTTTTGCACAATATCGGTTGTCTGACCTGTCCCCTTGGTAAACAATTCCTCTCGCTCGATAATCGGTGTTCGAATTTCAGTGTACCCATATAGTTCACAGACCCGTCGCGCTGTCATCTCGACATACTGCCAACGCTCCACCTGGCCAGGAACAATGTCCCGAGTTCCACGGACGCCTGATATCATCAAATATCCTTAAACTGAACGTTCGCGCACATAGGAAACCATACAAGTAACAATTTAATAATCATGGCATAATTATCTGAGCCATGCGAGTTACCGACACACTCAATCGTCCGATGACCAGTTTGCGGATTTCGGTTACCGAACGGTGTAATCTGCGCTGCAATTACTGCATGCCTGAAGATGACTACACCTGGCTTCCCCGTGAGAGCATACTCAGCTACGAAGAGATCGTAAAACTTGTTGATGTATTTATGTCTCTGGGCGTAGATCGGCTACGCATAACAGGTGGCGAACCACTGCTTCGTGAAAACTTGCCATTACTAATTGAACAACTAGCGGCACGCAGCAATTTACGCGATTTAGCCCTCACAACGAATGCCGTCAAATTGGCGAGTCAAGCCACCGTCCTTCGAGCAGCAGGATTGCATCGTGTCACCATAAGCTTGGACACACTTCAACCCAAGCGGTTCTTTGACCTTACAAAATTTGACGTACACAAATCTGTCCTAGCGGGTATCGATGCGGCGATCAATGCCGGCTTTCAAAACATTAAGCTGGACACTGTTGTCATTCGAGGCGTGAATGATGACGAACTTATCGCACTTCTTGAATATGCCAAACGTTTGGGTGTGGAAATCCGCTTCATAGAGTACATGGATGTCGGTGGTGCAACTCAGTGGTCAAGTGATTCAGTTGTGTCTCGCAAGGAAATGCTGAAGTCCATTGGTGACCATTTTGGCTCCCTCACTCCCGTCCGTGCACAGACTGCGGCGCCAGCTGATCGCTTCAAGCTGCCCGATGGGACAATATTTGGAATTATCTCATCGACTACCCAGCCATTCTGCCGATCATGCGATCGAAGTCGACTTACAGCTGATGGTCTCTGGTACCTCTGCCTTTATGCACAAGAAGGGGTCGACCTACGTCAGTATCTAAGAAACGACACGCCACCAGATGAAATCGCATCAATTATTCAAAACAAATGGTCCGTTCGGAACGACCGTGGAGCCGAAGCTCGCGTCGCCACACCCGGACGTACGACCTTCATACCACTTGGACGGTTACGAGAAGAACCACACCTTGAAATGCACACCAGAGGTGGCTAAAGATCCTCTCAGACCAACCTAAATTTTCCAGGTCTTACACCATCTGTATACCAGAGGTGAGTCTAATCCAAAAAATTGAATTAGTACTCGTTAAGCAAGAAATCGTTCACTAGAGATAATACAAACAGTGCTCCTTCATGTTTCGACATCGATCGTTATATGGATGTTTAGTATGACAATTGGAGTAAGCACCGTCACCGCAACACCAACGAGTGGACCATTCGATCATAGTTACCAAGCTTACGCGAAACTACTATCGGCTCATGTGATTGATCAACGAATAAATTACGCTAAACTTGTGGACGCTCAAACCTCACTCACTACCATTATTGAATCTATAGCAGCCGTATCAGACGAAGACTTCCAACAGTGGTCTGAACACCAACAACTTGCCTATTGGATCAACGCGTACAATCTCTTCACTCTCAAAGCGATCGTCGATCATTACCCTATCAAAGGTAGTTGGCTGAGTTGGTACCCTCGCAATAGCATCAGACAAATCAAAGGAGTCTTTGATGTCATGCCTTGGGATGCGGCAGGACGCATTGTGACGCTCGACCAAATCGAGCACGAAATTTTGCGACCTACTTTTAAACAACCGCTTATACATTTTGCAATCAACTGCGCCGCTCTGAGTTGCCCGCCTCTAAGCCCACAACCGTATCGCTCGGAAACACTAATAGAACAACTTGTAACTTCGACCCGACAAGCACTAGCCCAAGACGCATGGTTGAAAATTGAAGAAGAGACACTGCGTGTTACAGCAATCTTGAATTGGTTTGGCGAAGATTTCACAACTGAATACGCTCACGGCGTTACAGCTAACAGCTCATACCGCGATCGAGCCATTCTTGGGCTAATTGCGAGATACGGTCCGCCAGCAGCCCAAGCAATTGCCCGAGTTCCGAATACGCGTATAAGATTTCTTACTTACGATTGGTCTCTTAACGACGTCACCGACACGGGGCGCCAGTAGTTGAAAACCAGCCTGGCCATCAATAACACTGCCAGCACGATCGCATAGACAAGAGGTCGCCTTAAGTCTATTTTCGCTTGCCACAAAAAGTGAACGACCCCCGCAGTTGCACAGAAGTAGATCAAACGGTGCAAGACCTTCCAGCGATGTCCTCCAAGACGGCGAATCATCGCTTGCGATGAGGTCACCGCAAGAGGGATCAGCAACACAAATCCAAGAAAACCGACTGTAATATAAGGTCGCTCGACGATGTCCTCAATGATGTAGTCAAACGCAAAGAACTGATCCAGAACGATGTAGGTCAGGAAATGAAGGCTAGCGTAGAAGAATGCGAACAGTCCCAACATCCGTCTAAAACGTGAAAGGACATTCCAACCTGTAAACCGTCGAATCGGAGTCAACGCCAACGTTACTAGAAGGATACGTAGACTCCAGATGCCGGTGTCGTGCGTAATGACTTCAATGGGATTCGCACCTAAATTTCCAAGGAAAGTTCGAAGGAGCAATACACTCGCTGGCGTAAGGCCAAGAAAAAACACGAGCGACTCGATGTGCCCAACCCTCACGTTACCCTTCAGTTCTCTNTTCTCAGCCTTTCANNTCTAATAGTTTCTTCTGAGGTCCATTCCNGAATAGAGCGACNCNACCTCATCACCATATCCATTAAACATTTCGGTCGNCTGCCTGAANAACTTGCCTATGCGNCGCTCGCNTGCTTGACTCCAACGCGGATGGTCAACGGTAGGATTCACGTTAGCGTAAAACCCGTATTCACTTGGTGCGGCAACATTCCATGCGGTTCTCGGTTGCTCATTCGTAAAACGCATTCTCACGATTGATTTAACACTCTTGAAACCGTATTTCCAGGGCACCATTAGTCGGAGGGGCGCACCGTTTTGGTTGAGCAGCGTCTTTCCGTAAAGACCCACTACCAAGATGGTCAAGGGATGCATCGCTTCGTCCATTCGTAGTCCTTCAATATAAGGCCAGCTCAGAATCGCCCGGCGCTGACCTGGCATTTCTTCTGGACGATAGACGGTTGTGAGCTCGATGAATTTTGCGTTTGAAGTAGGCTCAAAACGATTAATAAGTGTCGATAAAGGAAACCCAACCCACGGAACTACCATCGACCATGCCTCAACACAGCGTAGTCGGTAGATCCGCTCTTCAAACGTTATCCCTTTAAGCAGATCCTCGAGATCATACTCAGCAGCTTTGTTTACATGGCCTTCAACCTTGACAGACCATGGTTTAACCGTCAGTTCATGTGCATGCCGAGCTGGGTCACCTTTGTCGAGACCAAATTCATAGAAGTTGTTGTAACTGGTAATATCGCTAAAAGAGTTCGGCTGCTCGTTCGTACTGAACGCACTAGTTTGAATGTCAGGAATCGTCTCCTGGGAACCCGCTCGTAGGTTAGTTGCAGAACTAAGCGCGAATGCCCCTGTCGCCAATCCAAGCGCCGCACCCGAAGTACCTTGAATAAATTGCCGGCGATTGAGGTACGTGCGTTCGTCGGTAATTTCCGATGAAAGAATATTGTTCCGTCGTTGTACTAACATGGAGCCTCTCTTCTTTCAGTTACCCTATCACTCCACCCAAAAATATCATCTAATTGTATGATGTCATCGTCTGTTGAAGATACACAAGTAACCCAATCTTTTACACACTTGTCGAACATTGACGATCCCACATTTCATATTTCCAGCGCCGAACTCGTCATTACCAACGCCGACTCCACACGAAATAACGACGCAACCACCGCTTCAACCTCGGGGTAATCAAACTTCGCCTATAGGCATCGCCTGCTTTTCTTAGGGCTTCAATCTGCGTTGGATATGGATGGATGGTATTTGAGATATCTGACAGCGTGCCGTGTTGACTGATCGCATACGTAGCTTCGCCAATCATCTCATTCGCGTGTGTTGCTACAATCGTACAACCCAATAATCGACCGTTTTCGTGATGTACACGCACAAAACCATCCGTCATCTCGTCTAGAACTGCTCGATCCACTTCGGCAAGTGGCACCGTTAGAGATTCTACACGGTGGCCTCGCGCACTTGCTTCCTCACTATTAAGACCCACATGGGCGATCTCGGGATCAGTATAAGTGCACGATGGAATTACCAGCGTACTGACTTTCTTTCGACCATAGAACAGAGCGTTTTGAATTGCTACGCGCGCCATGGCATCAGCAACATGTGTAAACCTAAATGTCGAGCAAACATCTCCAGCTGCGTAAATGCGTCGATTCGTTGTCCGCAACTGGTCGTTAACCACAACTCCTGACTCTCCATGAACAACGCCTGCAACCTTGAGATTAAGACTTTCAATGTTCGGTTTCCTGCCACCCGCAATTAAAAATTGATCACCGCACGCTTCTTTGGATATGCCAGATTGCTGGAAGTGAACCTGTATCTCAGCGCCGTGATGCACGACTTTCTGTATTGCCGCGTTAAGTTTAAATTGCACACCATCTGCACTAAGCTGGCGCTGAATAAGTGCCGCCGCATCACGATCCTCACGAGGCAGTACTTGTTCCGCCAGATCTAGAACAGTGACATGACTTCCAAATCGTGCAAACGCTTGAGCCATCTCGCAACCCACTG
>NZSH01000067.1 GCA_002696705.1 Woeseiaceae bacterium
AAGGGTAGCAACCTCCAGCGAACTAGGTGTCGTCTCCAGGTACCACTTCAGAAATATCACCTAGCTTCAGAATTAACCGCTCGAGACGTTTCACAAGACGCAGGCGTGCACGTCTTAGTGCTACATCTTCTACCATTACAAAGACTTCTGAAAAAAANTGGTCGACAACAGGACCAAACCGNGCAGCTTCCGCAAATCCTGTCCGGTAATCTTCGCCAGCNGTGATCACATTNTTGATGATAGGTCCACGCTGCTCCANTTCTTGAAGCAAATGGCNCTCAGCATCCTCGTTCAGCANCTTGNGTAGATCGGGNTCGTCACGTTCCGCAAGTTCGAATTCCNCGTCTGGTAATTCACACGCGATGTTTCGGACCCGCTTAAATGCAACTGCCAACTGCTGAAAATCAGTTGACTCAGTGAATTCCGGCAAGACNTCAAGCTTNCGCAANGCATCAAGAGGCTTAANATTTGACCTCAAGGACTTCGTGACAGCCCTGACNTTCCTTATGTCATNGCCGCGCTGCTGGAGCACGTGCTGTAAACGTTCNATCAGGAAGTCNTGCATCGCCTCGGGTAATTCCTTCGAATGTCCTGCAGCGGTAAACAGCCCATGGGCTGCAACAATCAACTCAGAAATGGAGGGCCTAACAGTCACATCTGCCAGATCAGGTAAATCGATTAGAATCTTAAACAGTCCATGAGCCTGCCTGCGCAATCCAAATGGGTCGCGTGACCCAGTTGGACGCTCNCCTGCACTAAACATTCCAACTATTGTGTCTAACTTGTCAGCTAGAGCTACAGCCACCCAAACAAGTCCGGCTGATCCAAGCTCAGCACGCGTAGGCCGTGCTCCTTCCTCAGGTCCGACCGGTAAATAGTGATGATAAATCGTTCGCCAAGTTTGTTCAGACTGGCCTTCTTCCCTTGCGTAAATCCCTCCCATTACACCTTGCAGTTCAGGAAATTCACCAACCATTTCAGTNGTTAAATCTGTTTTAGATAATCTAGCTGCTGTGGCGACGTCCTTTGCTATGTTCGGTTTCTGTAGAACCTCTTCCGCTATCCAGACAGACAATNNCTCCATGCGAACGGTTTTATCTTTGTAACTACCNAGNTTNTTATGAAACAGCAAGGTNTCCANACGATCAAGNCGTGTCTCTAACTTNANCTNGCGATCTGCATCCCAAAAAAATCTTGCGTCACGCAGTCGTGCCGCCAGNACCCTNGAAGCGTTATTTGCCACCCGANCAGCATTGGCACTAGACGTGTTTGTCACCGCCAAGAACATCGATTTGAGCTTATGATTCTTACCTACGACTGGTACGAAATGTTGGTGATGAATCATGGTCGTCTTGAGAATCTCAGGAGGCAATGTTAGAAATTCTTCAGAAAATGAGCCTGAAATCACGTTCGGGCACTCAACAAGATCAGGAATCTCTTCGAGTAAGGCAGATTGCGCTGCTGCTTCCGAGTCAATAGTGCCACCATGGGCCGAGGCTCGTTCAACAAGACCCTTCTCAATGATGTCGGCTCGTTCCACTCGACTCAGGACCACCCCACGATCAGCCAGCTGTGCACGATACTCCGTGAATGATCCAACGGTTATTTCTGGTCCAGGTTGCACCTGACCAATAAACCGATGACCATAGGTTATATTGGAAGCTTTAATCTCTTTCACATCAGCACATTCTGCAGCATCGGCCCTCTTAATAATGAACGGTACGACCTCCCCACCAAGAAGAAAGACCAGCCAGCGAATCGGTCGNCCAAACAAAAACTCGCCTCGGCCATCGTCGAGCCAAGCATCCCAACGCATCTGCTTTGGAAACATCAAATCCCGGAGAGTAGCGGCCAACACAGTGGGAAGCACTTCGGACGCAGAACGTTGAATATGACGCTTTTGGAACGCTAAATAACGTCCCTTCGAGGTTACCACTTCGGACAAATCAGACACGTCCACACCATGTTTCCTCGCAAAACCAATCGCAGCACTCGTTGGTGTTCCATCAGAGTCGTAGCCAGCTGACACCGGAGGACCAGTCAAGCTCTCTTCAAAATCATGTTGGCTAGTTTCCAGATCAGGAATTGTTGCTACTAAGCGCCGTGGCGTACTAAAAACCAGAGGAAGTTCCCGCGGCTCAAGACGCATCTCTTGCAATCGATCTCTTAGTCTGGTGGACAATTGCAAGGTCAGCGAAGGCAACCAGCTTGCCGGTAACTCTTCGCATCCAATCTCGAGTAACAATTCTTTAGTCATCTTTGGACTCGACAGACTCGTCAACTCCCACGTACGCTTTCGCAATTGCGACGGCTAAACGCCTCACGCGCAAAACGTAAGCTGTCCGTTCAGTCACACCTATACCACCACTCGCATCAAGTAAGTTGAAAACGTGCGAACATTTGAGGCAGTAATCAAGCGCNGGGAAAACAAGTCTTGATTCAAGCAAAGTCTGAGCAAACNCATAATAACGGTCGAATAAGTCACGATGAAAACTGGAAAATTTATCAGACGGCATGTCGACGTGGCCAAATGCATAGCGTGATTGCTCGACTTCTTCCTGCTGTCTGACAGCACCGTATTTCACTCCTGGAGCCCATTCAAGATCGAANACNTTNTCAACATGTTGTAGATGCATGGCAATACGTTCGAGCCCATAAGTCAGTTCGGCTGTTATTGGAGANAACTCTTGCCCACCTGCCTGCTGAAAATAAGTGAACTGGGTAATTTCAAGTCCGTCGAGCATGACCTGCCAACCAACTCCCCAAGCACCTAGAGTCGGCGCCTCCCAATTATCTTCTTCGAAACGTATATCGTGTGCGCCAGGCTTAATGCCACACGCCTCTAAACTTTCCAAATACAGATCCTGAGCCTCATCAGGAGCAGGCTTCAGAACCACTTGGAATTGATGATGTTTAAACAATCGATTCGGATTCTCACCAAAACGTCCATCAGCCGGTCGACGCGACGGCTGCACATACGCTACCCTCCAAGGCACTGGTCCAAGNACCCTGAGAAATGTTTCCGGATGCATCGTTCCCGCCCCTATTTCCAAATCGAGGGGTTGGTGNATTAGGCAACCACGTGTCGCCCAATATCGAGAAAGTGTTGCAATGAGATCTTGAAGTGTCACAAGAGCACTGTCGTTATCTATGAAGGATTTAGTTCCTGAAGGACACGAGTCGACCGTAATTCCTTCTCAAGATGGGTGGTAATCAACATNCGATGAGCCACCTCAAGTTCCTTATTCGCACCTAACGTCAATGACACCTTCGCCAAATCTTGTGGCCGAACTTTCGCGAGCGCGCGAAGGAAAACAANCGCGCCGGATGACAANACGGCGCCCCGACCAACCGGACCNCAATTTTGACAAACAAATACACCATCGCTTTCCAAAACGCGTGCACCAGACATAGCAAGNTCAGTCGAACAGGTCTGGCAAATNATNAGTGANGGATAAACTCCTTGCAATCGCAACAACCAGTACTCAAAGTAGCGTGCCAGTTGATTGATCGGCGCGCCAATGACCATCGCCTCAAGGACTGACGCACCAAGTCGATACAATCGTTNNTCTGGATTNGCTTCGAGCGCCCATGCATCTATCAACTCAGCAAAATAACNAACATAGGGTAACGAATCTGGNTGCCGAGTGGCCAGTGGNGACCACACAGTTTCAATATCATTCAAGCTAACCANGTCTCGATTCTCACGCTCATAGTACACAACNTGCACCTGCGTCAATGGCTCAAGAGCCCCAAGAAACCGAGATTTTGTTCGACGAGCNCCCTTCGCCACNCCACGCTTCTTCCCTCGATTACTGGTGAGAAACACGACAATTCGGTCNGCTTCTCCCAGACGATACGTACGCAGAATAAGCGCTTCAGAGCTATACAACGCCATCGCCGTGTTTGTCGTAATTTGCGCTCGATTTCGGGTGCTGTGCCCAGTATCAAGTTCTAGCTATTCTAGCAGGCAAGGCCATAACTCTGCGGTGATCTTAGTCNAAGTTTTTTCCCAAACTGCCNAGGAATCAAACAGCTACACGTAAGTAGTCAAGGAAGGCAGCGCCAAGCCCCAAGAATACGAGAAAACCAAAAACATCAGTCAGAGTAGTGATAAACACAGAGGATGCGAGTGCNGGGTCCACCTTTAACGCCCGCAACACAATTGGAATTAANGTNCCGGCAGTTGCCGCNACNACCATATTCAAGACCATTGCCAAGCCCAAGATGAGGCCCAAAACCGGGTCTCCTTCCATAACCCATGCCACACCGGCTGCAACAAAACCAAGAATTAGACCGTTGCCAAGGCCCACCAAGACNTCCTTGACAAGAGCTTTCCTCGAATTACCCCAAGTCAATTCACCTAGCGCAATACCTCGGACAGTTACCGTAAGAGTCTGGGTTGCTGCATTGCCACCCATGCCTGCCACGACTGGCATAAATACCGCCAANGCAACCACCTCTTTAATCGTATCCTGAAACAAAGATACAACGCCCGCAGCTAACACCGCTGTCCCTAAATTGATAGCTAACCATGGCAATCGCTTTCGTAACGCTTCTCGGGGCGGGGTAAATACATGCTCATCACCAGCAACTCCAGCTAGACGATAAATGTCCTCAGTAGCCTCGTCCTTAATAACGTCAATNACGTCGTCGACTGTAATGACACCCACGAGTTTATGCTCTTCATCAACGACTGGCATAGCTAGCANGTTGTATGACGCTACAACCTGAGCTACTTCTTCTTGGTCTGCATCAACACCCATACTCAGCATGTCGGTCGTCATGATCCTCTTAAGCGGTGTCTCAGGTGAGACAAGCAGTANTCGTCGCAATGACACAACTCCCACGAGATGACGACGCGCGTCGACGGCATAAAGATAAAACACCATCTCAACNTCTTGGTTCTTTTGNAATTCGGCAATGGCTTCACCAGCCGTGAGATCCTCAGACAGCGCAAACACATTCGGGTTCATGATGCGCCCGGCGGTTTGTTCGGCGTACTCAAGCAACTCCTGTANGCCACCCNCGTCTTTACGTTGCAGATAATCGAGNACCTCAGCAGACAGGGNGTCAGGAAGATGATCAATNAGTGCGGCCGCATCATCTGATGGCAATNCTTCGAGCAGNCGNACTGCNTCTTCCACCGAACGATCGGCAATTAGTGTCGCACCTTCTTCTGGCCCTAATTCACTCAGAGCTTCCATCGCAAGGCGACTGTAGCGGTCGACAAGCAAGGTAAAGGCGTCACGACGGTCTTTTTCAGAGATCTCACTAAAGATTTGCGCGAGATCGGCAGGACGNTGCTTTTGAAGAAGATTCAGGAGGTTAGCAGTCGCACCAATNCGCTGCAGTCGCTTGACTGACTCGAGGACCAGGTCGATTCGTCGCTGGGCCGGCATGTTCTAATCTCACAANGTCGATNTGTTGCANAGGAGGAATGTCGTCTTNCATNATCNAGTTTCGATCATTAACGATACCACATCNAGTAGTCTTCAAACCAGTCGNACCCATTCNGTANNCGGTGTTACCTGANACTCCTTCAATATTTCAGGCCAAGNTCATCAAGCACCCGGTTGTTCTCCCTCCAGTTTGCTCGAACCTTCACATGTAGATCTAAATACACTCTCGCGTCAAAAAAACGCTCGAGTTCAACTCTCGCCCCTTCACCTATCCGCTTAATCATCGTTCCACCTCGNCCTATGACGATAGGCTTCTGAGATGANTNCTCGACCAAAATTGAACAATACAANCGCATCACTCCCTTTTCATCCATCTCTTCAAAGCGNTCCATCACCACCGCACTCGAGAACGGAATCTCTGCTCGCGTNTGCANTAATAGTTTCTCGCGTACAATTTCGGTCACNNAAAATCNTTCGGGCTGATCGAGCACAGAGTCGTCAGGGTACAAGACATCACCCTCTGGCAATTGNGACAGGATTAGGCNNTCAAGNTCATCCACGCCTTCACCATCAAGAGCNGATATGGGAANAAGNGCTGTGAANTCATGCTGCTTCCGATACCAGTCCATCTTCGGCAGTAACGTGCTCTTTGCCACCCGATCAATCTTATTTAGAACCAGCACCACAGGTATACGCANTTGCTCCAATAAGCGAACCAAAAATCGATCGCCAGCCCCTATCGATTCCGTGGCGTCTATGACAACACCGAGCGCATCCACTTGAGACATCGAGTCAAGCGCCATTTCAACCATTCGAACGTTCATTCGATGAAGGGGACGATGAATTCCGGGAGTGTCCATGAATACCACTTGACCTTGAGGATAGGACTTAACAGCCAAAATTCGATTCCGCGTTGTTTGAGGCTTGTCCGAAACGATGGCGATCTTACGCCCAACGATACGATTCAGCAGGGTGGATTTTCCTGCATTCGGTCGGCCAACCAAAGAGACAATCCCTGATTTCATGGCGATCGTTGTCCTGCTCGCTCAATTAAGCTCACCGGTAGTCCGCCACGCAGTCGGCACTGCTTCTCTATGCGCGCCATAAGTCCGGCATCCTCTTCGTGGTTATAACCAAGGAGGTGTAACAGGCCGTGCAAAACAAGAATTCGCAATTCAACCCGCTTCGCATGACCAGCCTCACAAGCCTGACGACTAGCTCGACCCGTTGCAATCACTATGTCGCCGAGATGAGAAAAACCAGTTTCTGAAGTCAGCGTTGTTGCTCCTCTAGGAGCCCGTTCGTTCCAAGGAAAGGACAAAACATCAGTCACACGGTCAACTCCACGAAATCGTCGATTAAGTGCCCGCATACGAGCGTCACTTACGAGAGCCACCGTAATAGAACCCGATGCAGACAGTGGTGCGACGAGTTGTAGCCACTGCTCGAGACCAGACCGCTGCACTCGACGGCCTGAGTGATCAGTAACCTCAACGCAGAGGCGGGTTGCTGAACGTTTCATATCACACCCATAAAAAGTTCAAGTGTCCTCATTTTAAAACCTTCATTAAACTCGAAGTTCAATGCGGGTCTTCCACATTAGGAGAAGTGGCTTGGACAGCGGTCCTAGTTTCTGATGTTCGAGAACGCTGTTCGTAGGCTTTTACGATTTGCTGAACAAGAGTATGTCGAACTACATCTCGCTCATTAAAATAAATAAAACTGATTCCACTGATCTCGCCTACAACGTTCATAACTTCAATTAAACCTGAAACACGTCCAGCGGGTAAATCGACTTGGGTTATATCTCCGGTAATAACAGCTTTGGAACCTAGGCCTAAGCGAGTGAGAAACATCTTCATCTGCTCTGACGTGGTATTTTGCGCCTCGTCGAGAATTACGAATGAATCATTCAACGTTCGTCCTCGCATGAAAGCAAGGGGCGCAATTTCGATAACACCACGCTCCAAGAGTCGTTCGACCCGGTCAACATCGAGCATGTCATAAAGGGCGTCATATAACGGACGTAGGTAAGGATTAACTTTCTCTTGGAGGTCGCCAGGAAGAAACCCGAGCTTTTCGCCAGCTTCGACTGCCGGGCGGGCCAGAATTATTCGATTAACTTTTTTTTCCATTAGGAACGATACCGCTTCGGCCATGGCAAGGTATGTCTTTCCTGTGCCAGCTGGTCCAATCCCAAAAACGATATCGAACTGCTCGATAGCCTTCAGATAGCGACGCTGCGTTACGCTTTTAGGAACAATTTGACGTTTCCCAGACAGCCGAACCGATCCTCTTAAGAAGTACTCTGTTAGATCAATGGCACCTTCTTGGATAATGAGCTGCGCGGATTGTTTCACATCATCCTTTGCAAACTTGTGACCCTTGGTCTGCATAAGGTGGATCTGAGAAATAAGCCAGTCGACCAGAGAAGCATTAGTCGGATCTCCGTCCACTACCAAAGTCTGACCATCGGTCGAAATCCGAACCTTGAACAACGACTCAATGGTCTTCAGATTTTCGTCTAGAGTGCCGAACAGAATTTCGTTCACTTCCGAGGGAACTTGAATCCGTTTCATGAAAGAAAAATACTGCTATCTCCTTCTCTATCAATACATTATGAAAAGATTCTAGATCGCCCTAATAGATGGGTCAACCTTCGGTTCGCAAGGAGAGTTCTTTTAGCTGGCGCGCATCAACATCGGATGGGGCATCGCTCATCAAGTCAACTGCCGTCGTCGTCTTGGGAAAGGCAATTACGTCACGAATTGAATTCTCTTGGGCCAACAAGGCAACCAATCGGTCCAAACCCAGGGCGATAC
>NZSH01000068.1 GCA_002696705.1 Woeseiaceae bacterium
AATCACTAAATCCATTGCGCTTTAATGTTGTAAGCAGTTCAACTGACATATCTCGAAAACCAACCACGCCGGCAGTTTTCTCCAATTCGATGATCTCAGCAAATTGCGATAAGAACCAACGATCGATATGAGTCGTTTTATGTATCTGATCAACCGTCCACCCTCGTCGTAATGCTGCAAAAACGCTCCACATCCTCCTGTCCGTTGCCACCGAAATTTCACGTTGTAAAACTGCTGACTCTACTGCAGGTTCATTTAAGCGGCCAAAAATCTGAGCGGGCAGACCAAGTTCAAGTGAACGCACGCCTTTCATGAAGGCTTCTTTAAATGTTCGCCCAAGCGCCATGACTTCACCGACTGATTTCATTTGAGTCGTTAATGTTCTGTCAGCCAGTGGAAACTTCTCGAATGTCCATCGTGGAATCTTCACCACAACATAGTCGATTGTGGGTTCGAATGAGGCAGGAGTGAGCCGAGTAATATCATTTGGAATTTCATCCAACCGGTAACCCAGCGCCAATTTTGCAGCAATCTTTGCGATTGGAAACCCTGTGGCCTTAGAAGCTAGTGCGGACGAGCGAGAAACTCGTGGGTTCATTTCGATCGCCACGACCTTCCCGTTATCAGGATTGACAGCAAACTGGATATTCGAACCGCCAGTCTCCACTCCTACCCGACGAATGATCCTTCTAGCGATGTCCCGTAAGCGCTGATATTCTTTGTCAGTGAGAGTCAGAGCAGGCGCAACGGTAATACTGTCACCGGTATGGATCCCCATCGGATCAATATTTTCGATGGAACAGATCACAACAAAGTTGTCGGCTCCATCACGCATCACTTCAAGTTCGAATTCCTTCCAACCAATCACCGACTCCTCTAACAACACCTCACTAACTGGACTTAATTCAAGGCCACGTACCGCAAGTTCACGTAGTTCCTCAACGTTATAAGCGATACCACCGCCAACACCGCCAAGAGTGAACGAAGGTCGAATAATCGTTGGAAATCCTATCTTTGTTACTGCTTCCAAGGCCTCATCCAACGTCCGAATGTAGACACTCGTCGGCACGTCGACGCCGATCGACCGCATTGCATCCTTAAATTGCAGCCGATCTTCAGCTACTTTAATCGCGTCCACCGAGGCACCAATCAGCTCCACACCATACTTAGCGAGCGTGCCATCCTCACCAAGCGTGACTGCTAGGTTAAGAGCGGTCTGACCACCAACCGTTGGCAACAGGGAATCAGGCTGTTCCTTTTCGATCACTTGACGTATTACCTCTGGTGTCATCGGCTCTATGTATGTCTGATCAGCTATCTCTGGATCGGTCATGATAGTGGCAGGATTTGAGTTCACTAAAACAACTTCAAGGCCTTCATCCCGCAACGCCTTACAGGCTTGCGTGCCTGAATAGTCAAACTCGCAGGCTTGCCCAATCACGATCGGACCTGAACCAAGTACTAGGACGCGTTTCAGATCATTACGTTTGGGCATAGGTCTCCCCTATTGGCACCAGACATAAACCTATGTCGCATAAAGAGGCAAGCAACGTCAGTAACACAATCAGCATCGAGACTCAATCGCGTCGATGAAATCCTGAAAAAGATAGTCAGCATCGTGTGGACCAGGAGATGCCTCGGGATGATACTGCACAGCAAAGACCGGCCTCGTTGTGTGTCTTAACCCTTCGACGGTTCCATCGTAAAGATTGACGTGGGTTACTTCCACGTCTGATGATAAGGAATCTGAATCGATCGCAAAGCCGTGATTCTGTGACGTAATTTCAATACGATTGGTTGCCAGATTCTTGACCGGATGATTGGCGCCTCGGTGACCAAATTTCAATTTGTATGTTTTTCCACCCAGCGCTAAGCCCAATACTTGATGTCCTAAGCAAATACCGAACATTGGCACGTCACTGGCTATCAGCTCGCGCGCGTTCGCAACAGCATAGTCGAGCGGCGCCGGATCACCAGGACCGTTACTCAAGAAGATGCCGTGGGGCTCGATTGCAAGCAAGTCGCTTGCAGGAGAGGTCGCCGGAAACACATGCACATCACAGCCATAGGCTGTCAAGCGTCGTAAAATATTCCACTTCATTCCAAAATCATATGCAGCTATCCGCAAACGCTGCTTGATTGAACGCTCATTTATTAATGTAAAATTACCGACTTCAGAACTGTTCCCTAGATCCATATCGTCTCGCCAGATGAATGGATCGGGACACGTCACGTGTTGCACCAAATCTAAACCTTCCATTGGAGCAATCGTCTTTGCCTCTTCTATGGCCTGCTCCATACGCGAGGCGTCGGTTGTAACGATGCCTCGCATGACTCCACTGGAGCGTAACAACCGAGTTAAAGATCTCGTATCAATGTCAGAAATTGCAACAATGTCATGTTCCTCAAGATAATTGTGCAATGTGTCCGAAGCGCGCCAGTTACTGGCAATTGGTGAAGCGTCGCGCATAATGAAGCCTGCAACTTGCGGACCACGCGATTCATGGTCGTTGTCTGTAACGCCATAATTTCCAATCTGCGGACAAGTCATTGCAACAATCTGGCCGGAGTATGAAGGATCGGTCAATACCTCTTGGTATCCGGTCATGCTCGTATTAAATACAACTTCGCCAGAAGTTTTCCCTTGTTTACCGAGCGAAACTCCTTCATAGCATGTACCATTCTCAAGCGCTAAGATGGCCTTAGTCATCAACGCATCCCTTCGACAGCTACTCGCTGCCCTTGATTGGAATCGTAGGCTCGAAATACGGAAATAAGAACACCTGCGCCAATTGAGTGCAGCACCCAATATGGGCCAAACACACTAGGCTGGGAGTATAAACTCGTATCTTCTGGCGTCAGTGCAGGTACTCCTCCAAGAAGTAATGAAAATGCTAACACGGAACGACGTGCAATGATCGTGAAATCATTGGCTTCACTGCCGCACAGGTATATCTAAGGATCCTTGACACCCTAATGACCGTCTGAAACAGTTAGATTTTGCGTGCTCTAAACTGGAAACTACTGTGTTGTCCTCTAAGCGTACTTTAGTAGACTGTCGTCAATTTTCGTGGATCCGACGATTCGCGTTGGATTACTCCTACGATTTCTCAAATGTGTCGGCCTATTTTAATGGTGATCCAATGTCCAGCGAGGCTTGGCATACGAGGATCACAGAACGGACCAACCATGGGCGAAACACCGAAACGATAGCCGACATCCTAGAAACGCAACAGCATCAACGAGGTGCGCCTCCGGCAGCGTTAGCTGCAACCCAACGGCTCCGCAAATCCAACAGTGTAGCGATCGTCACGGGCCAGCAAGCAGGACTCTTTGGTGGTCCCCTTTTCACGCTGCTAAAAGCCATCACTGTTCTCCAGCTCGCTGAACAAATGGCTGTGGCACATAAGGTGCCGACAGTCCCCATATTTTGGATCGACTCAGAAGATCATGACTGGGAAGAAATTGGATCTTGCAATGTACTAAATACTGAATTGAAACATACATCCATCACACTCATCCCACCGCCTGGTGCTGGTACAAACCCAGTGGCTTCACTTCAAATCGGGCCAGATGTTAAGGAGGTAATTAATGAACTTAAGGATTCACTGACTCCGACCGAATTCACTGCCGAATTAATCGGTCAACTACAAGACACCTATGTTGAAGGACGTGGTGTAGCCGATGCATTCGGACGCTGGCTGGAGTCTTTCTTAGGAAAACAAGGACTTGTTGTCTTCGATGGCTCAGATCCCTCGGCGAAACATCTAGTGGCTGGGGTGTTTGAAAAAGAAGTGCGCGCCAAAGGCCACACAGCAGCCTTGGCAACGACGGCGGGTTCTCAGCTTACGGCTTGCGGATACCACGCGCAAGTCAAACCTCAATCTGACAGCGTCAATCTGTTTCGAATTGACTCAACTCGACAAGCGATTCGACGAAATGATGACGGATTTATAGTTGGGAAACGTTTATATAGCACCGACGACCTCGTCAGCGAAATATTGGCGCACCCTGAACGGTTCAGCCCTAACGTATTGTTGCGTCCTCTCGTGCAGGACACTTTATTTCCAACGGTTTGTTATGTGTCCGGGCCAAATGAGCTCAGCTACTTCGGGCAGCTTAGCGAAGTTTACAAGTACTTTGGCGTACCAATGCCGTTGATCTATCCACGTGCATCAGCCACGATTATTGATTCCTCAACTGCACGCTTCCTGTCACGCACCAATCTTCCAATGGAAACACTACAGCCTCGAGATGAAGCTGCCCTGAACCACTTTCTTGAAGCACAATTACCTTCTGCAGTGGAACAATCTATGCAATCTGTTGGAAGTGCTCTCCAACAAAGTATGAAGGATTTAATCGCAGCAGTACCAACTGTTGATCCCACTCTAACTGCTGCGACACAGTCAACGCTCAAGCGAATGGAACGCGATCTCCAAAATCTTCACAATAAAATTCTGAATGCAACAAAACGAAAAAATGAAACCCTAAGACGGCAGTTCTTGCGGGCACAGGCACAACTATTCCCGCATGGTGCCCCTCAAGAACGAGCCGTTGGATTCGTTTATTTTCTCAATTTGTACGGACCTGCATTCATAGATTTACTGGTAAACGACCTCTCAATAACACCCAAGCAACATTCAGTCCTTACCCCTTAGCGTGCCACGCCAATGTAGGCGCTACGCAAGGGAGGTCCTCCGCCTGATATAATTAGGACACCGCTTGGGAGGAAATTTTATTCAGTCCAAGCTATCAGACTTAAGTGTGATATGAGCCAAGACGTCTTCGAAGCAATTGCGAAAGCACTGAAAAACGGTGAGCCGGCAGCCTTAGTTACAATTATTAAGGCGCAAGGCTCAACACCCCAGCGTGTTGGTGCGAAGATGCTTGTGTTCGCGGACGGTCGAACAGTAGGTACTATTGGGGGTGGTTGCTACGAACACGATGCGTTCTGGAAAGCACGTAACGTATTAGAAACCCGGAAACCTGTATTAGCACGATATGAACTAACGGACGATTTTGCAGAGGAATCTGGTCTCGTCTGTGGTGGAGAAATGGAAGTGTACATCGATCCAATCGAACCTGTGCCACCGTTGTACATAATCGGTGCTGGACATGTAGGATACCAACTGTCGCGAGTTGCAGCCTCTGTGGGCTTCCAGATTCACGTAATTGACGACCGCCAGAAATTTGCTAACGCTGAACGGTTTCCAGATGCTACGGAAATAATTGTCGATTCGGTCCCCGACTGGCTCCATCGGACTGAATTCCCACCATACTCTTACGTGGTTATTGTCACTCGAGGACACCGACACGACCTAGATGCACTTCGCGCTCTAGCCGCACGCGACCTGCGGTACCTTGGTTTAATTGGCAGCAAGGCTAAAGTTGTAAAGATTTTTGAAGAACTAGCAACTGAGTCGATGCCAAGCGAGTGTCTACAGCGCGTTCATGCCCCGATTGGACTCGATATCGGCGCCGTAACGCCACAGGAAATTGCAGTAAGTATTCTTGCTGAATTGATCGCTGTAAAGCACGGAAAAGTAGACATTGGTAAATCCGGTGACGACTCAACCGTACAATCAATGCGCTGGACACCGAAGAATCTAAAGACGCCCTAGTGTGCTAAATTTGAAAGTAGACCAATCAACTAACGGAACTTAATCGTGACGCCCAGTCAATCGCGCGCCACGCGCCGAAATAAAGAAGTCTCCGCCAGGTCACAAGCGATTCTAGTTTCGCTTGTGCGTGCATACATCGAATGTGGCGAGCCAATATCATCACTATGGCTAGCACGACACGGTGGCTTCGGTGTTTCGTCGGCAACCGTCCGGAGCGCTTTGGCTGAGCTTGAACAATACGGTTACATCACGAGACCTCATACTTCCTCCGGACGTGTACCTACGGATCTTGGCTATCGATGTTATGTCGACTTATTGCTTCGGGATCGACGAAAAATACGTCGGCCACAGCAAGTTCAAACACGGTTACGCCATGGAACTATTGAAGATGTTCTAACGAGCGTTTCGTATGAATTGTCTCGGGTGTCACACGTTTTGGGTTTTGCGCTAGCAACGCCAAATGAAAATTCGGCGTTTCGACATATCGATTTTGTTCGACTAGAAAACACACGTATTCTTGTCGTGCTGGTCTCAGCTACTGGTTATATCTCGCACAAAATAGTAAGCCTGAATGAAAATGTCGCGGTAGAACATCTAGAACAAGCAGCAAATTATCTTAACGTAGAATTTGCTGGTTTATCTCTTGCAAAGGTACGCAAGGGCATTGCGAATCATTTCGATGAGGAGCAGGCCCGACCCAATAGTGCCACTACCCTAGCGCTGCGATTAGCGCGAGTGGCCTTCACTAACATGACTCCAAGTAACGCATTGTTCGTCCAAGGAGTTTCATTACTGCTCAACAATGTTGTTGAGGGTGACGACCGCATCTCGGTGCCAACATTACAGGTGTTATTCGAACTTATTGAAGAAAAGACACAACTTGTAAAACTGTTAAAAAGATATGTGGATGGACAAGGATTAACGATAATTATTGGTACCGAACATTCACTACCAAACTTTCAAAACTTTAGCTTAATTGCGTCGACTTATTTCGACGGCAGTCAAACCGGTTGCGTTGGGGTCTTAGGACCGCGTCGAATGCACTATTCACAGAACATCGCTGCCGTCGACAGTGTCTCACGCTCAGTAAGCAGACTTTTGATCCCACCACAAACAGGCACGGCCGCTAACTGAACGAGGCTAAATGAGCGACGATTTGAAGACTAAGTTGTCAGAGGACACCCAGGACGGCGATACCTCAATGGTCGAGAACCAAGATCAAGCCAGTTCGGAATCTGAACCAAAAGGAGAAGGGGACCAAAATGAGGAGCAGACTGCTAACACGACTAGCGTGCCGGTTGACCCTCTAGCTGAAACCGAACATCAGCGTGATGAATACCGCGAGCAGCTACTTCGCAAGACTGCAGAATTTGATAATTATCGAAAGCGCGTTGATCGCGAGCGCCGCGACCTCGCTAACTATGCAGCAATCGATCTGCTGGAGCAACTCTTACCAAGCATTGATGACTTGGAACGTGCGCTACAGGTCGACACAAAACTAGGTAAAGTAGAAACTTACCGAGACGGCATTGAACTCATCCATCGTCAATTGATGGAATTATTGCAGAAACATCAGGTGACACCGCTTGAGACCGCAGGCGTAGATTTCGATCCACACTTTCACGAAGCTGTCGCCCACGAGACAAGTGCTGACCATCGAGATGGTGAGATCATTGAGGAAGTACGCCGAGGTTATCTGCTTGGCGATCGCCTACTCCGTCCAGCGATGGTGAAAGTGGCTAAACGTGAGTAAACGAGACTACTACGAGGTGCTTCAAGTAGCGCAAGGCACTAACGAGCAAGACATTAAAAGCGCCTACCGTAAACTGGCACTAAAGTACCATCCTGACCGCAATCCTGGTGATCACGCTGCTGAGGAAAAATTTAAGGAGGCTGCTGAAGCATACTCGGTTCTTGCTGATCCCCAAAAACGTGGCATCTATGATCGATTCGGACATGCAGGTCTCGACGCCTCCCCGAACTCGTCAAACATCGATCCAACCGTCTTCTCAGGCTTCGATGACATCCTCGGTGGACTCGGTGATATTTTTGGTTTCGGTGATGTATTTGGTGGTGGTCGACGCCGAGGACCACAGCGTGGTGCTGACCTACGTTATGATCTCGAAATTTCGTTTGACGATGCAGTCGCTGGTACAGAAACGACGTTGCAAATTCCGAGAGATGAAACCTGCGAGCAGTGCAACGGTTCAGGTGCGGCATCTGGCACTCAGCCTGAAACTTGTCCTAAGTGCAAAGGACGAGGACAAATTCACTATCAACAAGGTTTTTTAACCGTTGCCCGCACGTGTAGTCATTGTCGGGGCGCAGGACGAGTAATCACAAAGCCGTGCCAAGTCTGTCAAGGTCGCGGGCAAACCTCACGCGAGCGTAAACTCACAGTCAAGATTCCAGCCGGCATCGACACAGGTCAACGTCTTCGGATAAGTGGTGAAGGTGAGTTCGGAGGTCAAGGTGCACATCCAGGTGACCTGTACGTTGTCGTGCACGTTAATGAGCATCCATTTTTCATCCGGGAAGGTGATAACTTGTACTGCGAGGTGCCCGTAGATTATCCCACCATGGTCTTGGGCGGTACTATTGAAGTGCCTACCTTAAATGGTGACGCGGAAATAACCATCCCACGTGCAACAAAATCAGGTACCCGATTCCGACTCCGAGGTAAGGGCATGCCGGAGGTCAATGGAGGAAGTCCTGGAGACTTATTCTTGGCTGTTCAGATCGGCACGCCAGATAAACTCACTAAGGAACAGCGGTCACTCATCGAAAAACTTAGCAAGACCATGGTCAAGCAAAAGGTGGAACCAATCACCAAGGAAAACCTAGGCTCAGACCGTCCCTTCATTGATCGCGTGAAAGACATTTTTGGTTGATCATTGGCCGGCCTTGGCCCTCTACTTCCCTGCACACATTGAGCAAGCTAAACGACTGCAGGAGTTAGTACTGCTTTTACTGGATGATTTCAAGCCAACCGGTCTCGTAGAGGACTCATCTATGTACTGGCGGGTCTTTTTTTCCACTTCCACCGATCGGAATGAAGCCAACACTGCTTTGAATCACAACCAAGCAACTTTTAGCGTTAGATCTTTACCAATTAATGTCCAGGATGAAAAATGGGCGGAACGCTCACAGGCAGAACTACGCGCCGTCCGAATCGGACAGATCGTCATCGCACCACCATGGGATATCCCAGCGTCTATTTCTAAAGATGCTTCCATAACAGACCAGCTACTTACGGTTATTATCGAGCCATCAATTGGATTTGGGACTGGTCATCACGCGTCAACACGACTGTGTATACATGGTCTTCAACGACTCGACCTGACCGCACGGACGGTGTTGGACTTAGGTACAGGCTCTGGTGTCCTTGCTATAGTTGCTAGTACGCTTGGAGCCACAAGCGTCCGAGGTCTCGACCGAGATGCTACGGCTATAGCAACAGCAACACACAACCTTACCTTGAATGAAACAGCAAGGAATGTCAGCTTTCACGTCAGCGCTATCCAGACTTCCGTGGAATCATCGGCCGATGTGGTCGTGGCAAATCTAACTGGAGCTTTTTTCTCCAGTCACTCCGCGAGGATCAGTAGTTTCGTGGTTCCTGGTGGATACCTAATTTGTAGTGGCATAACCAAAACGGAAAGTCCTGATGTGCTAGTGGCATTGGAACCGTACCTGGATCTCGTACACGAACAGGTAGAAGATGAATGGGTTGGGCTAATTTGGCAACGCGATCCAGGCACTGGGAGACCCGCTGCTCCTAACATTATCCAGTAACCAGAACGTCGAGAAGCATTGCTAAAAACTTAATAATGTCTTAAGGATCGAAAGATGACTTCGAGTAAATTGATAGATATTGATAGTCATTTCNAACTGACGGATCAACAACTTGATTTTTATCGNACCAATGAGTTTATCAAGCTAAAAAATGTTCTCTCGCCTGAAACACTTACCCACTACAAAGAGGAGATCTGGAGGAAAACGCTTGAACTCAACACNAANACCCTTCCNATGGACGANAGAGATACTTATTCAAGAGCCTTCATCCAGGTCATNAACCTCTGGAGATACTCTAGAAAAGTCACAGAATTTGTCATGGGCAAAANACTCGCAGCAATTGCTACAGAACTGATGGGGGTTGGTGGTGTCCGCCTATACCACGACCAAGCTTTGTTTAAAGAGCAAACAGGTGGGTTCACCCCATGGCACGCCGATCAGCAGTACTGGCCCCTNGCAACTAACAAAACCACTACCGCCTGGGTCCCTCTTCAGGCGGTAACACTAGAAATGGCACCACTAAGCTTTGCTGCTGGNTCACACACTGATAAACGTTTTCGCGATCTGGCAATAAGTGATGATTCAGAACAGGTGATTCAAACAGCAATGAATAAGCACGACGTAAACTGCACACCTTTTGATCTTGGAGAAATCAGTTTCCACAGTGGCTGGATGTACCATAGNGCNCCAGCTAATAGCTCAGGCCAAATGCGCGGCATCTTTACGATTATCTATATGGATAAAGATATGACCTTAAANGCACCTGANAATTCAAACCAATNAAGAGATCGCAATAACTATTGCCCAGNNATAGAGGTCGGAGCAATCTGTAACAGTANGCTAAACCCTCTTATATACAGTCNANCAATCTAGNTCTCAATTGGCTAATGTAGCCAAGTNTCTTAGAACTCGCCCCAGTGCGAAAGCAGTGCCGCAATCAGGACNGNCGGCGCCGCCGCNGCCCGCAGTGTTCGGACTCCAAGTGTCAAAGGAATAAATTGCGCATTGNCAAGTTTCTCGATCTCAGCGGATGTCCATCCACCTTCAGGACCAACAGCGAGAGTTAACGAGTCTGGACGACCTTGNTTTACCAACGTCACAAGATCAACNGCACCGTTGACTTGCAAGGCTGGTTCCACCAACACAACCCGACTAANGGAAGTNTCGTTGCAACTCAAACTNCCAACATCAACCGGAGACCTCACCTCTGGAACAACTGCCCTACCGCATTGTTTGGCTGATGACACAGCGATTCGACGCCACCTGTCGAGCAAGGAACCTCGTTGTGCGACTGCGGCTGGCACAACCATGTTCGTCGAGATCAAGGGCTGAATTGCAACCACACCCAGCATCGTTGCATCACGAATGACTAAATCAAGCTGTCGACCCTTTAACAGNGCTGGTGCAAGCGTCAACTGCANCGAAGACTCTGGTAAAGGCTGNACTGAAGNGACGGGCCGAACTCNCACGTCCCGACGGCCAACGTACTCAACTTTAGCCTCGCACTCTNGCCCTTTACCATCAAAGATATGAATAATTTCTCCAACATCTAAGCGAAGCACCTGACGTAAATGTTGCGCTTCGTCTAACGGCANCGTNACAACAACATCTAGAGCCGACAGCTTCGGCGCAAAGAATCGTGGAGGCATCAAGGAATTATAGTGCGACTAATGTGGTGCGTCACATCANCCTGTNGNAGTCTCCGTGGGATCTATGTTCTCTATCNGAACNNCGATTTCGCGTTATACTCATAGCACCTTGCTNCTGCTCCGAGATCAGNTGCTCGGCAAATACAAGGTTCTGGAACCGCTGGGTAGTGGCGGCTTCGGTTCTGTGTACCTCGCACATGANACCTGGATCGACAAAAAGGTTGCGATCAAGGTNCCACACCGCCAGAACCTTGATTTTGGTGAGTTGCTAAANGAACCACGTCTACTCGCGAGTCTTAATCATCCCAATGTGGTCTCAATCACAACAGCGGAAAAACAAAATGACATATTCTTTATCGTTATGGAATATGTCCCTGGCGCCACGTTAGAGCAAATCATCGCGACCGAGGGTGCACTGGAACTTTCTCGTGGACTCGATTATATCTGCCAGATTTGTAATGCGGTTGATCATGCACATGCTCAAGGTGTGCTTCACCGAGATCTTCGACCTGGTAACGTACTTGTGTCTAGAACTGGCCTACTTAAGGTCGCAGACTTTGGAACTGCACGATTTCTCGAAATCGCAGCTCACGGTTCAACAGTCATTGGTAGTCCAGCCTACATGGCACCGGAAGTATTCGACGGTAAGGCGGTCTTCGCATCAGACATCTATTCTTTAGGCTGCACAATGTACCAGATTCTNACTGGCTCGGCACCGTATACCCCACCCGCACCAAAAGAATTAGACAAGTTAATGAGCGGTGAACTAGTAAGCGCTCCTCGTCTTAAGAATCCGAACATTCCGACACGAGTTAGCGAGATCATTATGCGTGCGATGGCACCTAATATCTCCGAACGATATAAACAGGCGAATGATGTTCTAACNGACTTNCTTGATGGACGACCTGAAAANTCAGTTCGCAGAACACACTCNAATCAAACGTCAAACNACGAAANACCATTNTCAGTTAGCAGTCACGCAAGTGACACACCTCAACAACGATTCTGCTGGCACTGCCGAAANCCNCTTNNCGCCAAAACAGACAGNTGTCCGTTTTGTCGGGAAATGCAGTAGGTGTTACCATTAAGTGATTCNGCGGCTGAACANNNTGGTGTGTATTAACATCGTNACGCACCNCCGATTCTGTNACANTCGCCGCNGTACCAACTGGCCGTAAGGAGCCTTCGATGGGATTCTCAGGTACCGGAAAAATTTGGATGAATGGCAGTCTCNTAGACTGGAATGACGCTAACATCCATATTGCTTCGCATATCATNCACTACGGTAGNGGCGTCTTCGAGGGTGCCCGTTGTTATAACACGCCGCTTGGTCCCGCTTGTCTNCGNCTNGATGCCCATATGCGTCGTTTGATCGACTCGGCAAAAATCTATCGNATGGAANACCANTTATCTCAAGCTGGATTCGAAGCGGCCGTGCTCGANACAATCCGAGCTAACAACTTTAAGGCTTGCTACATACGACCGCTTATCTACCGNGGATATGACTCCCTCGGTATTGACCCAAGTCCATGTCCGGTCGAAGCAAGNATCATCCTCTGGGAATGGGGCGCGTACTTAGGTGCNGAAGCACTTGAGCAAGGNGTNGATGTGTGTGTCAGCTCNTGGTCNCGAATGGCACCAAATACTCTGCCATCACTCGCAAAATCAACGGCGAACTACGCNAACGCTCAATTGATCAAAATGGAAGCCNTCGCTAACAACTATAGTGAGGCCATCGCNCTCGATCCAAGTGGCCTCGTCAGTGAAGGTAGTGGGCAGAATTTATTCATGGTACGTGATAACACGATCTACACGCCTGCAANAGCTTCATCCATTCTGCCTGGTATTACGCGTGACTCAATTATTACTATTGCTAAAGAACTCGGCTTNNCTGTAGTCGAACAAGGAATNCCTCGGGAGGCGCTTTACATTGCCGACGAACTATTCGTGGTGGGNACCGCAAGTGAAGTCACTCCGATCCGTTCAGTAGATCGCACAACAATTGGATCAGGAAGTCGAGGTCCGATCACNAAAGCTCTCCAAAAACACTTTTTTGACATTATCAATGGTNANGTCCCTGATCGATATNATTGGCTTACCTTTGTGGATCCCGATGAGGCCTCAAAGCGACGAGCAACGACGGANAAGTCAAAATCTNCGTAAACATCCAGTAAACGATCATNGTCTGCGACCGACAGGATGAATGANCGACGTTCCTCTGGTATCGCATCATCTGACCCTTATGTGACGGCCTTACGGCTACTCGCACGNCGAGAGTTGTCTTCATTACAGGTTCGTGAACGACTNCATAGNCGATTGTTCCCGCCTGATNTCATCGACAANGCCTTGGCACGCCTGCAAGAGGANGGNGCCCTGGATGATCGTAGGACAGCTTTTGCATACGCACGNACNGCTGTCAAACTGAAGTCNCGAGGNCGGTTCCGNCTCATAAGAGAAATCAAAGCCCTCGGGGTCNGCACTGAAACCGCCCACGAAGCTGTAACAGCTGCTTACAGAGAAATCTCTGAGGAAGACGTCCTCGAACGAGCACTTGCTCGCCGNCTCNACGGTTCCGTNAAGAATTGGAAGGAAGCAGGTCGACTTCAACAAGCATTGCGNCGACAAGGGTTTTCTGACGAGATGATTCTTNCAGCACTCAANCGTCGAGGNTTTGGACAAGGCGATACNGAATGAACACTGGTACCACAACGTCACCCACGGTAGAATGGCAATCATGACGGTAGAAAACGTCCGAAACNGTTTTCTNGAGTTTTTTCAACAACACGAACATCANCTCGTGTCAAGTGCACCATTNGTGCCNGCCGAAGANCAAACCCTNCTTTTTANAAACGCGGGCATGAATCAATTCAAGGAAGTAATTCTCGAAAACAACGCCANAAACTACAGTCGAGCNGTNACCGTACAAAAATGCATGCGTGTCAGTGGGAAACATAATGACCTTGATACTGTTGGGCGTTCTCCCTGGCATCATACGTTCTTTGAAATGNTAGGAAATTTTTCGTTCGGTGATTATTCCAAGGAAACAGCTATCTCNTTNGCATGGTCCTTATTAACTGAAATCTGGGCTCTACCACCAGAACGATTGCACGCCACTATTTTCNGNGGGNCTAAAGACGTACCTCGCGATGACAAGGCTCTTGAATGNTGGACGANGCTACTGCCACNAAACCGCATTGNCGANTTAGGCGTGGCAGAAAATTTCTGGGCGATGGGTGATACTGGNCCCTGCGGTCCTTGTTCGGAAATNNATTACCATCTCGGNGACCACCATCCNTGCACGGCGACACCATGTCGTGGAACTGCCTGTGATTGTNATCGATACATNGAGATTTGGAATNTNGTATTCGTAGAATTCGACCGNCAAGTAGATGGTTCACTGNAAAAANTGTCATCGCCTTCAATTGATACGGGAATGGGNNTGGAACGTATTACAGCGGTTCTTCANGGTAAAGAATCAAATTACGACACCGACCTCTTTANGCCACTTCTAACAGCNATCAGCAAACGAGTTGATATTCCTTATGGAGNCCGNTCTNCCGCTGACGAATCNATGCGAGTGATCGCNGATCATCTCCGGGCAATGACTTTTTTGATTGGNGATGGTGTNNCTCCTTCGAACGAGTGGCGCGGGTACGTTCTTCGNAAGATCATGCGGCGTGCNATGCGTCACGGAAAAACACTNGGNNTCAGTGAACCATTCCTGCATTCACTNACGACAACGGTNATCGAAGAAATGGGNNACGCTTATCCNGCCTTGCAACCNAGCCGNGACACNATTGTCAAAACTGTGTTAAACGAGGAGAAAAGGTTTGACATGGTATTGAATGCCGGACTCCCTAAACTGGAAGATGCNATCAANCACGCNAANACTGGANATGGTGTTGTNCCAGGNGGAGAAGCATTCAAACTCTACGATTCACTCGGAGTGCCNATTGAATTCATGGAAGATCTGGCTGNAGAACGTCAAGTGAAAATTGACCGATCAGAATTCNACCGGCAGATGGAAACACAGCGTNCNCGTGCGCGNGCGGGAAGTGGTTTTAAGAAGGCTTCCAAGAATTTCAGCTGGATTGCTCCAGAAGCTGTGGCANCCGAATTAAATCAAGCTGGTGACAGCTTTACCGGCTATTCGGAAACTACCNCCANCGACGTCCGCNTTCTTATGTTATGGAGCGATGATGGCANAGGGTGCGAGAAGCTTGAACAGGGTGAGACNGGATACGCCTCTCTCGCACGTACCCCCTTCTATCTGGAATCAGGCGGGCAAGTNTCTGATACAGGNACNCTCNNAACGGANGATGGTCTTGTCGCGNTCGTNGAAGNTCTGGTNNCGCAACCNGTCCGTACGNTACCAAGAGTACATAAAGTNCGGATANAAAGTGGCTCCATANCCCNAGGNACCTGCGTAACGGCTGCCGTAGANGCTAGTCGTCGCNNCGCAATTCGGCGAAATCATACGGCNACCCATCTACTGCATGCTGCACTACGTCGTGTGCTAGGAGAGCATGTCAGTCAGGCTGGATCGCTCGTCGCNTCCGACCGCTTGCGATTTGATTTCACTCATCAGGCACCANTAACCACTGAGGAAATCGANNAAATNGAACAGGTGGTTAGCNCCCAGATTGGCTTTAATACACCAGTNGNAACTNAGGAAAGACTNACCGAANAAGCCATCTCGGAAGGTGCNATTGCACTNTTTGGGGAAAAATACGGGGAACGTGTTCGNGTGGTCTCGATACCACAGTTCAGCNTGGAACTGTGCGGTGGCACCCATTGTGTCGCAACTGGAGATATNGGAGCTTTCACNATTGAACAAGAAAGTAGTATAGCGGCGGGTGTTCGTCGTATCGAAGCTCTAACAGGTGACNCAGCGGTNCGNCACATACAGTCNCGTCGNATTACACTNCGGCAATTAACTGATGTGCTNGGTGCATCNGGAACCAAAGCCCTCGAAGTCATAAGNCGTCTACAGCAAGANNCNAAGCAACTTACCCGTGAGATTAGCGCACTCAAAGTNAAGTCAGCCTTGAGCGACGANACCACTGACAAAACCGACGTNGTCATCAACGGNGTCACACTGATNACTCGCAAGGTTTCTGGNTTAGACAAAGTAGCCATGCGTACACTCGCTGATTCACTNAAAGAAGAACTNGAGGTCGGTGTCNTNGTCCTNGCATCGGTCACGGAGAACAACCGAGTTCACGTCATTGTGACCGTCACACCAGANCTCACCGGACGTGTCAAAGCTGGCCAAGTNGTCAAGACTATCGCTCCAATCGTAGGTGGNAACGGTGGTGGNCGTGCAGATTTCGCGGAAGCTGGCGGNAAGGACTCATCAANAATCGATGAGCTGTTGGACACTAGCCGNACGGTNATTNAANAGCTNCTCNCACAGTAACGCCTTAGCAACANNTNTTAATTNNGAAATTCAAGNCAGTGCCAAACGAAAATACAGANGGNNTNGTTAAGCTGAGGCTCGATATTTGGCTCGACGTAGCCTGNCTTTTTCGAACTAGATCTGAAGCACAACGNGCATGTAAAGGTGGAAAGNTAGACGTGAACGGGCAGCGTGCGAAACCTCACAGAGAAATTCAAATCGCTGATGANATTTNGATGACGCGCTCACTNGGACGTAANCAGCNNGTTGTCGTACGAAAACTTGTGGAGCGTCATCTACCAAAAGGTGAGGCTAAACAATTATACGAAGACATTTCACCANAACCGACTCCNGAGGAAGCNGAATTNCTACGACTNGCNCGATTAGCGAGCCCGTCGGCAAGATGGGGTAAANCNAGNGCCCCTGAAAAACGAGAGCGNCGNGAANTNAGACGGTTGAAAGGTCGNACAAATTAATTATGCTATAATTCTANGTTCCTAGTNTTNNCGGAATGAGTCAACAGTACCTGAGTTTCGTAAGAGGACGCTCCACGTGGCAAATCATAAATCAGCGATAAAAGCGCAGCGACAGAACGTTAAGCATCGGGAACGCAATAGGCAAGAACGGACGCGACTGCGTAATGCCCTCAAATCCATACGGACCAGTATCGATGCAGGCGACACGAACTCGGCCCAGGGTGTCCTAAGCGATACCGTATCGCTTATTGATAAGATGGCCAGCAAGAAGATCATCCACAACAACACAGCGGGACGCTACAAATCACGACTGGTCAAGCAGATCGCGAAGCTATCCGCCTCGGCCTGAATCCACCAATAACATCACTGGCAAAGTTCAATCACGAGCCGTTCAAGCAGCACGCGCGGATCGCCCGCCGAAGTTTTAAGATCAAGGTCGGTTCGATACAGAGCCTCGACTGCGGTCGGTATCCGAGAGGAATCTAGTTTTGCTTCTACAATGTAGCGCAGTTGTCCAAGTATCAATTCCGCTGCCTTCTTTTCCTCTAACGCAAGTGCTAACTCACGTAAGGCTTTATCGGTCGCACGCTGCACGATGTAATTAGCAATAGCCCAATCGTCTTGGAGGTCCGCATCGCGCACAACGGCTTTAACATCGTTTACGCCGATCTGTTTCTGACCTGAAGCGTAAAGGAGCACACGATCAAAATCAGCTCGCATACGTGCGATATCTCCTCCTACTCGCTGCGCAAGCAACCGCACCGCTGCTCCCTCAAACTTCACGTGATGGCGATCTGCCTGGTCACGAATCCAGCCTGCAGCAGCATTCGCGTCACGAATACCCTCACACTCGATTACTGTTGCACGTTTCAACAATAACTTTGTTATAGACGTACGTTTATCTAGCTTGGATGCAACCAAGACGACGGAGGCATGTGGTTCAGGTGCTTGCACAAATGCCCGAAAATCATCAAGTTCGCGTTTCGTTTTTTCGCTTTCTCGCTTGGGCACAAGCAAGTGCTCAGCTCGCAGGACAACGACCATACGACGAGGGGAAAGCATCGGAAGAGTCCTCGCCGCATCAAGCACCGCACCAATGGTCGTGTCATCCCCGTAAACTCGCTGAACATTGAACGGACGGAGATCAACCTCAATCGCATCCTGAAACTCCGCTGCAAGATTAGACTTCTCCTCTTCATCATCACCAATTAGAAGATAAAGTGGAGCCGTCTGACCAGCTTTGATCTGTTTTCGAACGGCTGCTGGCGTTGAGGTTGGCATCACAACAATCCGACTGAAAGATTAGAAGGCTTCTAAGATGGAGCTCACAACCGTCGCAGCAAAATCCTCAGCTATGCGTTCCATGGCATTGGCTTCCTGGCCAAAAAAAGTGCTTGGATCAAGTGCGCCTCCACCACTCGCAACTTCGTACTCATCCTGGAACGTCATGGAACCATTTTGCCAAATGACCTCATCGGCCTGTAGATCTCGGAATACAATGTTTGCGGTCATCGAAAAAATGTACCGAGAGGCTTGTTGTTCGGCCGTAAAACTGGCAGGGGCGATACTCATCGACACTATGTCCCCCTCCAGAACGGCATCAGCACCGTTCTCATCAGGAACCACCCGATAGTTACCTCGGCCAATAAATTCAGTCCGCACATATTCCGTAACCACCTGATCTACTTCAAAATACGGCGTCTGGTTGCCAAACATTGGCACACCGATTGTCTCAATGTAATCTGGTAAAAATGAGCCCCGACCCGCCAAAGCATAACCGCAGCCAGATGACAACATACCCAATACGAATACTAGGCTGATTGCAGACCAGTACCAGGTCAAACGCCATCCGACTCTACTTGGCATCAATTCCCCCTTAAAAGCTAATCAGCGTGATTAAACCGCAACGATACTGACTAACTTTCCATGTACGACGACAACCTTTTGCACCACCTTATCCTGAACATGACTNACAATCNTGGAATCTGCCAACGCAAGCGCTTCAAGNTCCGAATCANCTAGACCAGCCTGCACGGTTAATCGAGCACGCACCTTACCGTTTACTTGNACTGGTACTATGATTTCATCTAGTTTTGCTACAGCCTCATCNTAAGTNGGCCACCCTGCNGCAGTTACTCCACNTGNATGCCCGAGCATCTCCCAAAGCTCTTCGGCAATATGTGGTGTAAACGGCGATANCATGAGAACCAGNGACTCAACCGCCTCCTGNACAACTTGAACACTTTCCCNNCGCACCGACNTGGAAGATNTNTTGGAANCNGTTNTTGGACCGCNTCCGATACCATCACAAAACACATANAATTCGTTCACCAATTCCATCAACGCTGANACTGCGGTATTGAGGTGTACTCGAGGATCAATATCACTGGTTACCCGACGAATCGTGTCATGNGTCTTACGNCGNAAATCNCGTTCANCGTNATTCAACNTCAGGNTTGAGAAACCATCTATGCTNGACCCGCGAAGTAATTCNCANAACGACTCTACNAGCCGCCAGACGCGCGTNAGAAAACGNAAACTTCCCTCTANGCCNCTATCTGTCCATTCCACTTCNTTCTCTGGNGGCGCNACGAATGTTTCGTACAAACGTANNGCATCAGCGCCGTAGGCTAACATCATGTCGTCAGGATCAACNACATTCCCCTTCGACTTAGACATGACAGCGCCATCCTTCAAAACCATNCCNTGNGTNAATAAACGGGAAAATGGTTCATCGTGNCNAACCAANCCTAAATCNCGTAGCACNCGACAAAAGAATCTCGAATAGATNAGATGCAGAATGGCATGCTCAACACCACCGCTATAAAAATCTATCGGGGCCCAATANCGCACTTTTTCTGGATCAAACGGTAATGCNNCGTTCTGTGGATCNCAATAGCGATAAAAGTACCACGAAGAATCAACAAACGTGTCCATCGTATCAGTCTCACGCTGCGCAGGCNNGTNGCAAGANGGNCAATTCGTATTAANAAATTCAGGAACTTGCGACAACGGTGAGTCGCCTTTNCCACTNAACGTNGTCACNTCCGGAAGCTCNACNGGNAGANCGTCGTACGGCACTGGCANCGTGCCACANCGATCGCAATAAATAATGGGAATAGGCGTTCCCCAGTATCGCTGTCGTGAAATGCCCCAGTCTTTCAAGCGATACTGCACCGTTCCTTCACCCACACTTCGTCGCTCGGCGTCACTTGTCAGACGAGTGATCGCTTCATCCCAAGGCAAACCNCTATACTCGCCNGAATTAACGAGGNNGCCNGTTCCAGCGAACGCCTCCGTTAACNTATCGGCATCTAGTGGTTTCAGTTTCTCGTCATCAGGCTGCACAACAATCCGTATNGGTTGCGCNTACTTGCGTGCNAATTCAAAATCTCGTTGATCGTGGGCTGGAACCCCCATAACAGCNCCAGTGCCATAACCGCCGAGGACAAAATTGGCTATCCATATNGATATTTTCTCGCCTGTGAATGGATTGATGGCTTGGCGTCCAGTATCGAAACCTTCTTTCTCAATACTTCCAGTTAGNCGCGCAGTGCGNTCTTGCGCACGAAAGCGACGTGCATGAGAGGCCAAGAGTTCACCATTCGGCATTTCAGNTCTAAAGCGCTCGACTAATTCATGTTCGGGCGCCAATAATAAAAANGTCGCNCCAAAAATCGTATCAATNCGNGTTGTNAACACCTCAATCGATGAATTTGCATCNTCAGCCAAAACAAACCGNACTTGAGCACCTTCTGACCGGCCAATCCAATTTCGCTGCATCGTGAGCACTTTTTCTGGCCAGTCCTTGAGCTGCTCGATACCCTGTAATAACTGCTCNGCATANTGAGTTATCCGAAGAAACCACTGCTCTAAATCACGNANCTCAACTTCTGTTGAGCATCGCCAGCAGGCGCCATCAATCACTTGTTCGTTGGCTAGCACCGTCTGACATCCCTGGCACCAATTGACACTNGATCGCNTTCGGTACGCAAGATCTCGCTCAAACATCTTNAGGAAGATCCACTGATTCCAANGATAGTAATCAGGNAGGCAGGTGGTCACCTCNCGNTCCCATGAATAACTGATACCAAGACGTTNCAACTGNCCCTTCATATGNGCAATATTGTCTAGAGTCCANGTCTTTGGGTGAATATTGTTTTGAATCGCAGCATTCTCAGCCGGCAAGCCGAATGCATCCCAACCAAACGGATGAAGCACCTGGTAACCACGCATCCGCTTCATGCGAGCTACGATGTCACCGATCATATAGTTCCGGACGTGCCCCACGTGGGCATGNCCAGAGGGATAGGCAAACATGACCAAACAGTAAAATTTNGGTTTTGACGAATCAGGGTCAACCTCAAACGAACGCTGNTCGACCCAGCGCATCTGCCACTTGCGTTCGATTGCTTGAGGGTTGTAATCAGCCACGGATNGGACTCGGNTTGNCTNTGACNCGCATGACGTCGTTGTGCNACGTCGTCGTTATACCGACATCGGTTTTATTATAACGTAGACCAGTATGGGCGTTGGACACGCCGAATCGAATCAATCACAGCATCTGCACGTTCCGNAACACCTNCGAACGTCGGAATTTGACCTGATGGNNCCTGNTCAAGAATCTGTATCGTCGATTCAAGGCATGCTGTCAATGCCTGAAGGTCATAGCCACCCTCCACAACCGCCGCTAAACGACTTTGGCAACATTCGGCTGCTACCGCAAGCAAATGGCGAGTCATGGCCGCATAGCCCTGAGTAGTNACCCGCATCCCCGCCAAAGGATCCCGTTCGTGCGCATCGTAACCGGCAGAAACGATTAAAAGCTCAGGGTTAAAAGACCTTANCACTGGNGTAATCAAGCTACGGAANACCAAATCATAGTCGGCATCATTGGCTCCAGCAGCTAGAGGCACATTAAACGTAAANCCCTCTCCTTGATTCTGNCCAACGTCATCAGTCTTACCGGTACCNGGATAAAAAGGATATTGATGNGTNGACACATACAAAACCCTCGGATCATCGTAAAACATCCACTGNGTNCCNTTACCATGGTGCACGTCATAATCAANAATAGCNACTCTTGATAATCCACGAGCNANGGCNCTGGCAGCTGCNACCGCTACANTNTTAAATAAACAAAACCCCATNGCGCGATCGCGTTCAGCATGATGCCCNGGTGGACGAACAAGCGCCAAGGCTGACCCATCATTATCTAACGTATGNCCAACAGCCATAATCGCGGCGCCTGCAGCAAGTCTTGCCACCTCATAAGAATCTGGTGACGTGTAAGTGTCGGGNTCTAGTCCGACNGNNCNTCCGGCGGTACTTGCGATCGACTTAACATAATCATCCGTATGTACNGCCTTAAGTTCNTTTTCTGNAGCCAATCTAGGAACTATTAGCTCCTGCCCAGCCTCCACCCAATGCCTAGCAACAGTATCCATCACCTCGGCACGTTCTATCCGCTCAGGATGCCCTGGTGGAGTTACGTGATNCGAAAANTTNCTAGCGCCGATGAGGGCAAACNTAGATTNACTCANGAAGTNTCCAATGTCTTTCGAGCTAGATGAGTCAATTTACCCAAAGATAACTCTAATTCCAATCGCTTGCCTTCNAGGTCCTGACCTTCTTGGTAGCACGGCACNTCAATTGGTTGACCNATGACCAGCACCATACGACTAAATGGTTTTGGTATTTGTGTTTCGTCCCAGCTAGGNACAGTCCAAAATCNCTCAGCTTCTATGTGAAATGGCAGGATCGGATTACCTGTCACACTACTTAACCAAACAGCACCAAATTTTGCATGTCGAGCTGGACCACGAGGACCATCTACGGTAAATCCNACTGGCTTNCCAGCNTCCATTTCTCGTCTAAGTTGTATNAGAGCNCGCTTGCCGCCATGAGAACTTGACCCTCGNGCTGTTCCGTACCCGAANCGTTNAATAATCCGAGCGATCCATTCACCATCAAAGTTTTCACTGGTNATAACTACAATGCCTCGATCCCGAAAATANNAGGTCGCACCCAATATACGNCCATGCCACAGTGCCATAACCGGGTGTCGACCACTCAATTCGATTGCNGTCAGNTNTTCCNANCCACGAACACGCCAGCGTAACGTCAGACCCAGCATCGCTATAATGCCGTAACCTGCAACACCAATGAGTGCAACTCGCCATCGCTGCCAAGGCGTTAACTGTCGCCGACTAGGAACCNCATTNTTTTCCGTTAACTGAGTCTCTGCATTCTGCACGTCAGTCTCNANGTTCTCTTACATACCTTCGTAGTCTGGACCTCCACCACCNTCAGGTGGAACCCAGTCAATAATTTGGTACGGGTCCATAATGTCACACGTCTTGCAATGTACACAGTTCGACGCATTAATCTGTAAACGNGGACCTGTTCCATCATNTGCATCGACCATCTCGTACACGTTNGCAGGACAGAATCGAAGNCATGGATTCCTATATTCCGTGCGACACCGCGTACGACAAATNTCAGTGTCGTGAACCAGCAAATGAGATGGCTGATCCTCGNTGTGTCTCGTNCCNGAATAATGTACGTTNGTTAANCGATCGAANGTCAATGAACGATCGACTTTGAGCGACGATATTTCTGGNATCTCNTGGCCGTAGTANNCNTTCACAGTCGAAAGGCGTTCNTGACCAGCCNTNGCCAGCATNGGNTCNTGCATCCACCATCCNTTTGTTATCAATGATAAACCCGCATAAATTAAACCGGCTGGTANACCATAGGCNAAGCTTTGGTGGACATTCCGCACAGGGTACAACTCATGTCGTACCGCACCGTTATCGACAAGCTCTTGAAATTTNCTNANCTGTCCGGCNGACGGNTCATTAGCGCGAACCGCTTCGAACGCCGCTTCTGCNGCGTACATACCCGTACGCATCGCCAAGTGAATACCCTTCAGTCTCAACGAATTNACAAATCCAGCAGCATCACCAANAATGATGGCACCGTCAACANANGGCTTGGGAATNGCATGCCAACCCCCTTCAGGCAAGGCTTTGGCACCATACCGGATCATCTGCCCAGNAGACAGCAATGACGAAACGAAAGGATGCATCTTAAAACGTTGAAACGCTTGGTGAGGATCNANNAGGGGNTCACGATAATCTAGGCCAACGACAAAACCAACTGAGATCTCTTCCGCCGANAGNGCATANAANAAGCCNCCGCCAAACTCCTCAAATCGTAANGGATGACCTANTGTGTGGATCACAGTTCCAGGCGTNAGACGACCNGNNGGCACANGCCATAANTCCTTNAAACCGAGCGCGTAACTCTGCGGTAGGCGGTCACGACTGAGATCNAAACGAGACACCAGTGTCTTAGTTAGGTTNCCTCTCACNCCATCNGCCAAGANGGTAACCGTNGCTCGAATATCAACGCCAGGCTCAAAATTCGATTTCTGTNCTCCCTCTCGGNCAATACCACGATCTCCNGTTCTGACACCAANGACACGGTNCCCGTCATAGAGCAACTCCGATGCAGCNAAACCATTAAAAACGTGGGTNCCATCTTTTTCAGCCAAGTCAGCCATCCACTTAACGAGANGATTNAGGGAGGTTACATAGCACCCATGATTGTTGAGNGGNGGTGGTGTAATCGGAAAACGNATCGCCTTTCTGGGTGTGAAATACATGACACGATCGTCCTGNACTGGTGTGCCGAGTGGCACATNAAGNGACTCACAATTTGGAACCAATTCTCGGANGACACTTGGGTCGAGNACTGCACCAGAGAGACAATGTGCNCCATTGTCACGGGNTTTCTCTAGNACAGCAACTGTTAGCGGGTCTCCACCACGTTCTCGCTGTAANCGTGCGANGTGCAANGCGGNAGCCATGCCAGCTGGCCCACCGCCAACAACGAGCACGTCAACATCAAACGTATCTCGAGTCAGATTATTCTCCCAATGCTTTGATCATAGCCGGAACGACTTCGAATAAATCACCGACGATTCCGTAATCTGCGATCTCAAACACNGGAGCNTCNGGATCTTTATTNATGGCNACAANNGTANGCGCNCCCTTCATCCCNACAACATGTTGAATCGCNCCTGAAATACCAAGNGCAAAATACAACGTCGGNGCAACCGTCTGACCAGAACTGCCAACNTGACGATCCATCGGCAACCAACCCGCATCGCAGATAGGTCTAGATGCTGCGAGTTCAGCATCCATCGCNANAGCNAANTTTCTTANCAAATCTAGATGCTCTTCACTCTTGATACCCCGCCCCACNGCGACAATACGNTCNGCCTGTGAAAGGTCGACCGCCTGTTTAGTTTCCCGGAAAGGCAACTCNGGTCGCTGACGAATTTGATCAGTTGGNAGTGTGACGACAAACGACCGTCGANCNGCAGAAGACACACNCAGNTCAATATTGTCNACNTGAGNAGCGCCAATNTGAAACGTGACGAGATGNGGANTTGGNCCAGTGAGACGCACATCCGCCATCATTTTTCCCTGNAACATCGGCCTTGTAAAAATCAGGACACNATCNCGCACCTCNACCTTAGTGCAATCCGTGAGAAGGGTNCGGCCTAGNCGTGCACCNAGTGCTGGNACAAAATCNCGAGCTTGATAGGTGTGTGACAGTAAAACGAGNGNTGGGTCTTCGGCNCTGATCACCTGCTCTAGNGCCATCGAAAAACCATCCGCGGTGTAGAACTCTAGTGCTGAGTCCTCAACGACTAATACTTCATCAACGTTAGCNTTTGCNAACTCGTCCGCAACAGTNCCNATATCTGCCCCTAGCACAACGACCGTNACTGGGTGACCGATTCCCTTGGCTAACGNAACAGTTTCCCAAGTGNCAGGATTTAATNTTCCATTCTGTTGCTCAGCTACAACCAAAGTCGTCATTATCAATCCTTATAAAACTCGNGCGTCCTGACGAAGNAGNCGAATCAACTCAACNGCTGCNNTAGCTGGTGTGCCGTCAACGAAATGAGTCTGCTTACTNTTCTCAGGNGTGTAGATCTTCACGATCTCATGACCGAAGGTGNNAGGCATCTCNNTATCGACCGTTCGGATCGGTTTTTTCTTGGCCGCAACAATGCCCTTCAGGGTTGCGTAACGCAATTGATTAATACCACTTTGAATAGTGAGNAGAGCNGGANCCGGCAGTGNCACCCACTGAAACAAGCCACCTTCCAACTCCCGCTTGACCCGCAACTTTCCTNCNTCAAATTGAACATCCATAATGATTGTGGCATGCGGTATACCTAGNCGTGTCGCAAGGATGACACCAGTNTGTGCGAACCCTTGATCATTTGACTGAAGCCCCGTCAGTACNAAGTCGAACGGCTCCTCACGAATCGCATTCGCCAACGCCTCTGCAACCACCTCNGCTCCAGCTTTTGGAATATCGNCNCTAACAANATGGATCCCACGNTCGGCNCCTCGNGCTAATGCTTCAAGAATTACTTGCCGAGCACGCACTGGACCAGCCGAGCAGACNATGATCTCACCACCATGTTGTTCCTTTAGACGCAACGCTGCNTCCAACGCGTAAGCNTCAGGCTCGTTCATNTCAAANCTCGCATCTTGATCACGAATCCACGTTTGAGCTTCGTCANCACGAACGAGCCACTCACGTGTAATGACCTGCTTGATACAAACAATGATNTTCATGATGTCGTAANCTGTGAAGGTCGTGCCCACCTGANCTTNTGGTNGGACGACTACCGTCTTAAGAGCGTCAATATACGAGNGCTATCCGTCACANCGCTTGAAAAGNAGGACGGCATTAGTGCCNCCGAATCCGAATGAATTCGACAGCGCATAATCAATCGACTGNTTNCGGGTCGATCCAGCTACGTAATCAAGATCGCANTCAGNNTCTGGATTTTCGAGGTTAATTGTCGGAGGAATCATCTGTCNNTTNANAGNAAGNGCTGTAATACCAGCTTCTAAACCACCAGCGGCACCCANGAGATGNCCAGTCATNGATTTCGTCGACGACACCGCCATTTNATGTGCGTGATCNCCAAATACNCGTTTAATCGCAAGNGTCTCAANCTTGTCATTGTACGGTGTCGAAGTGCCNTGGGCGTTNACGTAGTTGACCNTGGATGGATCNCAAGCAGCACTCGCTAGTGCAGCCTGCATNGCACGCGNAGCCCCGTCANCAGTCTCCGAAGGNGCAGTTANGTGAAANGCNTCNNCGGACATCCCATACCCTACCAACTCNGCATATATCGACGCCCCNCGTGNGNGNGCACGCTCATATTCTTCCAATATAANNACTCCNGCACCTTCACCNATNATGAACCCATCGCGATCNCTATCAAAGGGNCGGCTCGCACGTGTAGGTTCGTCATTTCGNGTGGATAGTGCTCGCATAGCNGCAAATCCACCGACACCGAGCGGCGTNATTGCTGCTTCAGAACCGCCAGCAATCATCACATCCGCATCACCGCGCTTTACGATTTCAAATGCGTCCCCTATAGCATGTGCGGAAGCCGAACACGCNGTGCAGGTAGCTGAATTCGGACCTTTNGCGCCGAATCGGATTGAAACCTGGCCGGCTGCTAGGTTGATGATGGATGCCGGTATAAAGAACGGCGACAACCGACGTGGGCCTCCTTCGAGCAANGCTTTATGTTCGCGCTCGATCGTCGAGAAACCTCCAATNCCAGAAGCNATAAAGACACCAACTCNAGAGGCCGTTTCNGGATCAATCTCAAGTTTCGCATCCGTTACAGCAAAGTCAGCTGCTGCTATGGCATATTGAATAAAGATGTCCATTTTCTTCACATCTTTTTTTGCCACAAANTGCANNGGATCGAATCCTTTAACTTCACCAGCAATACGAACTGAGTGGNCNGCAGTATCGAAGCGGGTGATTNANGCAATGCCACTGTCACCGGCGCATAGCGCATCCCAATTAACTTCCGTGCCAATNCCTAGGGATGACACCAGCCCGACACCAGTTACAACAACTCTTCTGGTCACACAGCCTCCNCTCAAANTCGATCCGTNCTATTTCTTACCCTTGGCATGCGCTTCGATATATTCCACNGCTTCCTTGACCCGTGTAATCTTTTCGGCATCCTCGTCTGGTATTTCNATTCCAAACTCCTCCTCGAATGCCATGACCAATTCAACCGTGTCTAAGGAATCTGCCCCAAGGTCATCCACAAAAGATGCATCGNGCGTGATCTCCTCTTCNTCCACACCAAGTTGNTCAACAATAATNCTTTTCACTTTTTCTGTAACAGCCATTCGNCCTCCTACATATACATGCCACCATTGACACCCAATACCTGCCCTGTAACATAAGCTGCCGCATCCGACGCGAGGAAGCACACGGCTGCGGCAACATCATCCGGCGCACCTAACCTTCCAAGTGGTACTTTAGACAACCATTCTTNNCGNTCACTAGCCGTGATGTTTTGTGTCATATCTGTCTCGATAATTCCTGGNGTCACCACGTTGACCGTTATGTTGCGCGATGCCACCTCTCNCGCTAAAGATTTTGNAAATCCTATCAGACCTGCCTTTGATGCAGCATAGTTTACCTGACCGGCATTNCCCATTTGTCCGACTACAGAACTGACAGTAATAATACGGCCAAACCGCTGACGCACCATTGACCGCAATACCGCCTGCGAACAAATAAATGCNCCCGTCAAGTTCGTTTGTAAGACCGTATCCCAGTCCTCCTTCTTCATCCTCATTAATAATTGATCGCGTGTTATTCCAGCGTTGTTGACCAGNACNTCAATACGACCAAATTCCTTNACAACATCGTTCACCATCTGAACAACGCTTTCTGCATCAGTCACGTCAACGCTAGCAAGACGAGCAGTCCCACCAGCCATCTTAATNTCCTCTACAACATCGGTAGCATTCCTGTCTCTTGCTGCCGCAACCACTGTAGCGCCATCAGCCGCTGCTCGCGTCGCTATGGCCCGACCAATACCGCGCGAAGCGCCNGTTACAATAGTCACACGCCCTGTCATTGCAGTCATTCTCGCAAAGTCCCTANTGGATGACACATATNTANCCTAGCGACGCTCAANGCGCTCCTGCTTTTCCGTTAATCTCCTTCAGCTGATCNAGCGCGGGGAGGGCATCCGTACTGACAGCCTTTAAAGTGCGGTCAATTTTCCTCATCAGTCCGGTCAACACCTTACCAGGACCTACTTCAAGATACGTGTGGACGCCTTCCGATGCAAGNCACCTNACTACTTGTTCCCATAACACCGGCGCCNCCACTTGCCTAATCAGGGCTTCAATTGCAGACAGGCCATCAGTTTTCGACTTCGCATCNACATTCGCTACGACAGGTATGCGCGGNTTGGNAACATTNACGCTTCGNAAAATCGGNACTAATCGATCAGCAGCTGGCTGCATTAGTGCACAATGNAATGGAGCACTCACCNCCAACGGNATGACTCGCTTTGCNCCACGTTCNCGNGCCTCCGTGGNCGCACGACNGACCGCNTCTNTTTCNCCNGCAATAACCACTTGTCNGGGCGCATTAAGGTTAGCCGGTGCCACTACAGCGCCNTTAGCTACATCATTACAAACCTGCATCACAANTTCNGCATCNANGCCAAGNATAGCAGCCATNCTGCCGACACCNACCGGCACNGCTTCTTGCATAAATCGACCTCTCTCNCGAACTNTCATTATCGCATCAGCGAAGGATAACGTGCCAGCAGCAACATGTGCTGAGTACTCACCTAAGCTATGGCCTGCAACAAAATCTGGTTGNAGCCCTTGCGCTAATACGAATCGATACGCAGCAATACTCGTTGTCAAAATCGCTGGCTGCGCATTTTCAGTAAGANTTAATTGNTCTTCAGGGCCGTCAANACAAANCCGGCTNAGGGATACACCNAGAATCGAGTCTGCTTCTTCNAACGTNNTNCGACACTCAGCAGAGGCCTCCATTAAGGCCTTCCCCATGCCAACGCGTTGTGAACCCTGTCCTGGAAAAAGAAAGGCAAGCATCAATAAAATAACCGCTCAAGGGGACATTTCACCCAGCTAATCCGTCTAGCCTCATTCACTAAATCATTATTCAGCCGTATGCCCAGACGCGAGTTAAGTCATTGGACGTCTGGTTTGTAATCAAGAAGGCTCTCGAACCATCAAAGATTCGCTTAGTTATGCTTCATCAACCGCACGAACCTGACGCCCCTTATAAAATCCGCAGTGTGAACAAACTTGATGGGACAACTTCATTTCATGGCACTGCGGACACTCACCTGCATTAGCTGAACGGAGCGCGTCGTGAGTCCGCCTCTTTGCCGTTCGTGCTTTCGAATGTCGTCGTTTTGGATTTGGCATCGTGAGTTCCTCATCTTAAGGTATTAATTATTTCCTCATCTCTTATCGAGCACCGACCTTAGATCCGCCAGTCGAGAATCGTGCCAAGTGGTAGAACATTGACAATTATCTCGATTGAGGTTTATCCCACAGATTGGACAAAGGCCGAGGCAGTTTTCTACACACAAAGGTTTCATTGGTAATAGTAGATATAATTGCTCGCGTACTAGCTGTCCAAGATCTATTTCTTCGTCGTGGTAAAAAGCGACGGCCAAAGAGGCTTCTTCCCCTTCAAATTCCCCATCCCCATTGTTACGCCCCTGA
>NZSH01000069.1 GCA_002696705.1 Woeseiaceae bacterium
GCCAGAAACGATGCCCAAAAAGCCTTGTTTTTTTCCACAAATTTTTCCACAACTGTGGAAAACTTGAAGGGTGGCCCCCCACAAACTATATAGAAAAAAGGACTTTAACACAGCAAGAACCGAGACACAATTCACCAAAAACCCCACATAGAAGCAATAGACCCAAATACAAAAATTCACACCTTTGCACAAGCAGAAACAAGTGAAATAATTCACAATGGCAATGCGTACCCATAAAGCTGTCCAGCAGCCATTGACACGATTAAACCAGCTTAGGTACCATTAGTGGTTTCGCTTAGCACGACGAGCTGTTCTTGAAAGATAAAGGTCATGAAGCGCACATTCCAACCAAACCGCCGTCACCGTCGTCGCACACATGGATTTCTGGTCCGGATGAGCACGAAGNCAGGACGCCGAATCTTGAAAAATCGTCGCGCCAAGGGCAGGAAGCGCCTCGCAGCGTCCTGATANTCAAGAGANTTAGAAATTCNCGACGANGTTGTNTCATTAACCCGACTTCAGAANGAGGTTACTTATTGCTTCAACGGTTGAGGCGAGCNGAGCGGATTACCCGTCGTCCTGAATTTAAGAAAATACAAAAATTCGGCGTNCGGACACATGGTCGNTTCATGACACTGCTCGTTCATCCCAATCAACANACCCTTAACCGTTTNGGCATAGTCGCATCGCGACGAGTNGGTAACGCNACACGACGTAATCGGGCAAAGCGACTAGTTCGTGANCTGTTCAGAAAAAANAAGATCTCGCNCGGCCTGGACGTAGTNGTATTAGCGCGCAGGGAAATGCCAGATATTGATCTGNCGAGTCTTATNGTTGATTACAAATCAGCCTTATACAAAGCGNCGAAGCGCTGCCGCTGATTGNTCACTTATGAATCGNGCAATTGCGAAANGCTTATTGGCCNTTATTCGTGTCTACAAGTTGACNCTGTCGCCTCTATTGNTNGGTTCATGTCGNTTTTCTCCNTCCTGTTCGAGTTATGCAGCCGAAGCGGTCGANACNCATGGCGCGATTCGTGGTGGCTGGTTAGCTATCCGNCGCATGATTCAATGCAGACCNTTTGGTCGCAGNGGGTACGACCCNGTGCCAAAACATTCTACGTTTGAGNCAACTCACACNCGGCAGACATAGCACTTATGGAAAAAAGGGTTTTACTCGCCGTCTTTCTTTCGTTTCTGGTCNTNTTTATATACCAGNGNCTTGTAGGGCCTTCTCCCGAGCGTAACCAAACCATTGAACCCTTGAGCCCNNCCGCCGATGACCANGNCGCTCAACAGCCAATCGGGCGCGCGGCAACAACTCCTGCGACAGCNCACCGNTCCAATTNAAGAAGTCGCNCAACTTTCGGCCGCTGAAACGCTTGTGGCTGANGAAACCGCAAGAGACNTAATTGTTGAGACGGATTTTGTCAGGGCGGTATTTTCAAACGAAGGGGCGGTTCTAACAAGCTGGCGCCTTAAGGGATACCGAGATGGGCAAAANGAACCNTTNGAATTGATTCCGCAAGAACTAGAGGGCGTGCGACCCTTTTCGTTNTTANTTGAAACACNGCCTGAGCTTACNGCGACCCTTCAAAAAGCNTTATTTCGACCGAGTCGTTCCGAACTACTAGTTACCAATCGCATCGCTTCACTCGAGTTTGAGTACCGGGACACCTCCGGGCTTCGTGCGNTCAAGGNTTTCCGTTTTGANCCTGACCAGCCGTTTGTCGTGCATNTCGAGGTAGAAGTGGAGACACTTGAAGGTCCAGAAGATGTCATTCTNCAGTGGGGTCCNGGGTTGGCAGGAGGGGATGANGGCGAAAGCTCGACATTTCGTCGNCAAGGCCCACAGGGAATCTTTTCNCAGGCAGGAGAAGTGTCCCGCCTTGATGCTTCAGATCTTTTTGAACAAGCCGACTATGATGGACGCTTTGACTTTGTGGGTATCGATGANCACTATTTTATTTCCGCAGCAATTCCTAATGACGCGCTAGTAGAGGTTCATTACGAACCGCTTGCGGCAGCCGCCGCCTCAGAACGAAACCTAGTTGCTTACGATATTCAGCTTCCGACAACAGCGGCAGCNGCAACATTCTTCGTGGGACCGAAAGACTTCGATGTTCTGGGCAACGTGAATTCCGAGTTCGTGCGAGCAGTTCACTTCGGAATATTCTCCTGGCTNGTTGTGCCCCTGCACCGTTCGTTGAAATGGGTCNACGGGTTTGTTGGAAACTACGGATGGTCAATCATNATCATCACGATAATGATTAACGCGTTAATGTTTCCACTGCGGCATAAAAGCGTAGTTTCGATGCGAAAAATGCAGGAGATTCAACCGGAAATGAANGCCATTCAGGACCGGTACAAGAATCTAAAAGCGACAGATCCTGGGAAGCAAAAGATGAACCAGGAATTAATGNGTTTNTATCGNGANCGGGGCGTAAACCCCGCAAGTGGNTGTTTGCCAATGCTTCTAACGATGCCAGTNCTCTTCGCTTTTTACTCATTGCTGTCAGTCGCCATAGAGATTCGTGANGCNCCTTTCATCCTTTGGATTCAAGATCTTTCTCAACANGATCCNCTGTATGTGACGCCGCTTTTAATGGGCGTGACGATGGTGGCNCAACAGAAAATGACGCCTTCAACTGCAGATCCAATGCAGCAGAAAATTATGATGGTAATGCCAGTCGTCTTCACNTTTATGTTTCTCTGGGCTCCAAGTGGCCTCGTNCTNTANTGGCTTATGAGCAACGTNTGGGGCGTTGGTCAGCANNTNATTACNAATCGAGTGATCGGCCCGCCACCGGTNCATAATNTTCGGCCACCNGCTGAACGTTTGATTAAGAAACGNGGNGNAGGNAAAAAGGGGTCGCGTTCCCGNAANTCGTCATGACTGAACCNAGCAATAATCTAGAAGCGCGTATANGGATCTTTGTCCAAGATGTACTTTCGGCGANNGGATTNCNANTNACGGTTGTNATCACTGAGANGCCCGACTGTGTCCAGGTNAGACTNGATGGCNCAGGCGGTGAAGTTTTGCTGCAGCGCAAGGGNGCAGCGCTCGACGCCTTACAACATATTCTTAACAGCAAGTTCCGCAGAGAGCTACCGGAACACCACAGAATTGTTGTTGACCACCAAGATTTTCGAGTAAGCAAGGACGCCGAATTGTGTCAAACAGTTGACTTCTTGATCGAGCAAGCAAAGAAAACCGGGCAGCCTCAGGAAATTGGACCGCTAAATGCTTATGCCCGGCGTATGGTACATTTAGCTGTTGCCGAAGATTCAGAAATGTCGTCTGAAAGCCAGGGCGATGCTCGACTCAAAACAGTCTTAATTTCTGTGAAATCAACGGCAAGCTAACACCCAGCGCCGAGCATCTAGTCAAAACGAAACCTGACGACGATTTAATATGTACTCCACCGATGACACGATCGTCGCCATTGCGACGCCGGTCGGGCATGGCGGCATCGGCATTGTTCGCTTAAGTGGACCGCAAGCATTGGATATTGCTTGTTCGGTCCTCCACCGCAAAAAGCCGCTACAGGCTCGCCATGCCACGCTAGCACGTGCGTTTCAATCGCGCGACTCGGATAACTCACCCATAGATCAGGTGCTAGCGACATATTTTAAATCTCCTGCTTCTTACACTGGGGAAGACGTCGTCGAGTTTAGCGCTCACGGGAGTCCAATTGTTCTTGAGCGAATCGTGACCGCTGCCATTGATACGGGCGCGCGCCTAGCGGAGCCAGGAGAATTTACGCTTCGAGCATTTCTAAGTGGCAGGTTTGACCTAGTGCAAGCGGAGGCTGTCGCGGATTTGGTAGATGCGGTCACGCCGGCCCAAGCGCGCGTCGCATTCGATCAGCTTGAAGGCACACTGACGACAGCCATCACCGAACTCGACACCGACCTTTTTGATCTAGTTTCTCGGTTAGAAGCTTCGCTAGATTTTCCTGAAGAGAGGTATCACTTCGTTAGTCGTTCGACCACGACAGCTAAAATACAGTCTATTACGGAGCGCGTCGAAGCACTCCTAGCTGACGGTCGCCGCAACCGGGTGCTTCGAGAGGGTCGCCAGGTGGTGATTCTCGGGAAGCCGAATACCGGAAAATCTAGCCTTTTTAACCGACTTATTGGAGTAGATCGGGCGATCGTGACGACAATAGCTGGCACTACCCGAGATCTTGTAACCGAAACTGTCGACCTTAATGGAATCCCAGTACGTCTCGTAGATACCGCAGGTATTCACCCATCGGACAACTTGGTTGAAGTGGAAGGCATAGCGCGATCACGAAAAGCTGGCGAGGTCGCGGATTTACTAGTGCTAGTTTTTGATCGATCACGCCCAATTGAGCAAGCTGATGAATCACTCTTACAAGAAACAGCGAACAGCCGGCGACTCTTTGTGCTCAACAAGACTGACCTGCCTTCGTTATGGCCGACTGACCGCTTGAATGCTGAGAAGGGGCGAGATGTGGTGGAGACCTCAATGAGCAAGCAAGTAGGAATGGACCAACTTCGCACGGCGATGGTCCGAGCCCTAGGCGGTAACGAATTACAACGCGATCCAAGCTCGATTTCCAATGTCCGCCACCTTGAACTTTTAAAGCTTGCACTAAAGTCGTTGAATCAAGGCGCAGAATCTGTAGCTGAAGGCGTATCGGAAGAATTCATCCTTGCCGATCTACGCGGCGCCAGAACGGCTCTTGAGGAGATCACGGGCGCTCGCGCACCCGACGACTTGCTACACCACATCTTTAAACATTTCTGCATCGGGAAGTAGCCTCAGTACAATAGGCGTTACACTGGAACACCAATTTGGGTGCATATACCTATGACTGACTTCGACATTATTGTCATTGGTGCAGGACACGCTGGATGTGAGGCCGCCCGTGCGGCAGCCCGCATGGGCCAGACTGTTGGGCTCTGCGTGCTCGATGAAAGCAGCGTGGCGCATATGCCTTGTAACCCGGCGATTGGCGGAACCGCCAAGGGGCATCTAGTGCGGGAAATCGATGCCTTGGGCGGACTCATGGGCGAAGCGATTGATGCGACGGGAATCCAATTTAAGCTGCTTAACAGGAGTCGTGGGCCAGCTGTCTGGTCTCCCCGCGCACAGGCTGACAAGCATAGGTATTCAAACTGGGTTAGGGATGAACTGAAACGCGAAAAAGGAATCAGTTGGATTCGGGGACGAGTCGATTCAGTTCTGGTGAAGGACAGCAAAATCAACGGCGTCAGTTTGTCTACCGGTGCTTGCTACTATTGCAAGGCGCTAGTCGTAACAACAGGCACGTTCCTCAATGGAATAATTCACATAGGTCCCGAGCAACACGCCGCAGGACGCGTCGGAGAGCCACCAGCACGTGCACTGGCTGAATCTCTAAAGGCGCTCAACTTTCGTTGGGGACGACTTAAAACCGGCACGCCTCCACGAGTTCACCGGTCCAGCATCGACTTCACTCAGCTTTCAATCGAACGCGGTGATCAAGATCCCGTGCCTTTTTCATTTATGACTAAGAGCTTAGAGGGCAATCAGATTAATTGTTACCTCGCCCACACGAACGAACGGGTTCACTCATTAGTAAGACAAAATCTCAACAAATCCCCACTATTTAATGGCCAAATTCAAGGAATCGGCCCACGCTATTGTCCTTCTTTGGAAGATAAAATCGTACGTTTTCCAAAGAAAGAACGACATCAGATTTTTCTAGAGCCAGAGGGAATCGATGTAGACGAAGTGTACGTAAACGGATTTTCAATGAGCTTGCCGCGTGAAGTCCAGGTCGAGATCGTTCGTAGCATGCCAGGACTTGAGCAGGCTGAGATCATCCGTCCAGGTTACGCCGTTGAGTACGACTTTATTCAACCGACGGAGTTGCGGCAAACGTTGGAGAGCCAACGCATTAGTGGTTTATATTTCGCAGGACAGGTTAATGGGACATCAGGTTATGAAGAAGCAGCGGGCCAGGGCCTTCTTGCTGGAATTAACGCTGCCCTGAAGGTTACCTCCCAACCACCATTCGTCTTAAGTCGTAGCGAAGCGTACATCGGCGTAATGATCGACGACTTAACAACGACGGGATGTTTGGAGCCGTACCGGATGTTCACTTCACGCGCCGAACACCGACTACTTATGCGAATCGATAACGCAGACTTGCGCCTAACCTCGCGCGGTCGCGAGATCGGGCTGGTTAGCAAGACCCGCTGGTCAACTTTTAAAGCACGTCAACTGCGTTACGAAAAGAATTTACAAGTGCTAAAGAAAACGACCGTAACTCTCACGGGGGGAAGGCGCGTAAGGGCCTCACAGGCACTTAAACAGCCATTAATTCACGTGGCTCAGTTTGTGCGAGATGGCCAGATAGAACTAGATATCGAAGAAAAAGCGAAACATATAGATCTAATAAGCGTTGAAACTGAATTTAAGTACGAAGGTTATTTAAAACGACAGAATCAACAGGTGGAAAAATCCAAACGTAACGAAGGACAACGCATTCCAGACAATGTTGACTTTGCCTCACTACCTGGTCTTTCAGTGGAAGTTGTTGATCGTTTGACCAGAGTGAGACCGGAAACGCTTGGCCAGGCATCAAGGATTCCAGGCGTAACCCCAGCAGCAGTATCCATAATCTTGGCATTTGTCTGCAGTGGTCGATATTACGATCGAAAAATGGACACAAGGGCTCAGGTAATCTAAAATCGCAATTCTCGATGCCTGACTCGATTGAATTGCATGCAAAGCTCTTAGAGCGAGCAGCTCTATCTCAAATTAGGCTGCATCCAGACTTAGCTAATAGGCTGAAGAAATACTTGGACTTGCTGAATCATTGGAACAAGCGTATCAACCTGACTTCGCTTGTAAACGAAGACAAAGCCCTAGACAGACTGATAATCGAACCATTGATTGCAGCCAATCAGATTAGAAATGATGCCCAATCTTTTATCGATATAGGTTCAGGTTCAGGCTCACCAGCAATTCCTATAAATCTTGTATATCCGAATATGAGGATGTGTATGGTTGAATCAAGGTCTCGAAAGGCGGCATTTCTGAGCGAAGCCATTCGCGAGCTTTCACTTTCCAACGCTCGTGTTGAAAACTGTCGTTACGAAGATCTGTTACCGAGACCGGCGATCCAAAATTCATCCTGCCTGCTGACTATTAGATCACTCAAGCTTAGCCCTGATGTTTTAAAACAACTCGGGAGCTTGATTAGACCAGGCGGGCAGATTTTCGTGTTTGCCAGTGAAAATTTTTCAAGAATTAGTAAAATGCTTGAGCACCCCTTCTCACAACAAGCCACATTTCCACTGGTCGAGTCGCTAAAGAGCCACCTCGTGGTAATTGGAAAGGATTCCATTGAAATAAAGCGAGAAACAGAAGAGCAGTTATAATCCAGGCACGATAATAATTAAACAGTTTGAATAAGTTTCACGTGAAACACTTGACTGCGACCAGCTTGACGTGTATCTTGACAGAAGAACATAATTTATGTTGTTTGACCTAATTTTATGGTAACACAAGGCCCACCTCGCATAATTGCCATAGCCAATCAAAAAGGCGGTGTTGGTAAAACGACAACCACGCTCAACCTTGCTACCGCGCTAGCGCTAACGGATCGCAGGGTCTTGGTGATCGATCTTGATCCCCAAGGCAATCTAACGAGTGGTCTTGGTCGCAAAAGTCAAGCTTCGGAAGGTCGGACGGTGTACGAGGCTCTTACCGCTGAGTCTGCGCTTGAATTCGGGCAGTTTGTTGTTGGTACCGACGTCAAGGGGTTAAGTCTCGTCATGGCCGATAGGAGCCTAACTGGCGCGGAACTGGAAATGGTGTCGATGATAGCCCGTGAAACACGTTTGCGAACACTTGTCCGGCAACTTCGAGATACTTACGACTACATCTTTATTGACACACCACCCTCACTCGGATTGTTAACACTAAACGGCCTTGTCGCGGCCGACACGGTAATAATCCCCTTGCATAGCGAGTACTTCGCACTTGAAGGTTTAGCCGACCTGGTTGCGACAGTACGTAGGGTGCGCACGTCTCTTAACCCACAGTTGGAGATTGAGGGTGTCCTGCTCACCATGCACGATGAACGCACCAATCTTGGACAGCAAGTTGCACGGGAGGTTCGAGAATTTTTTAAAGAGAAAGTTTTCGAGACTGTTATTCCTAGAAACATCAAACTGGGGGAAGCACCCAGTCATGGCATACCCGCTATTTTGTACGATAAAAACTCTCGGGGCGCCCTAGCGTACCTATCCGTAGCGAAGGAAATACTCTCGCGCGAGTTACAGGTCAATAAAACGGAGGAGAATCATGGCTGAAAAGCGTTTCGCGCTCGGAAGAGGATTAAGCGCACTTATTCCCGAGACAGAACCGACGACGACTGTTACNAATAATGAAGTAGACATTGACCAATTAACACCAAACCGGCAGCAGCCAAGAATGGAAGTCGAGGCCGCNAACCTCGANGAATTGACTCANTCGATTCGAGTGCACGGNGTAATTCAGCCNATNGTNGTTCGGAAAACCGACNGNGGNTTTGAAATNGTCGCGGGAGAGCGCCGATGGCGCGCNGCNCANNNNGCTGGGTTATTNCGTGTGCCTGTAGTTATTCGCAATGTCGAAGATGACAAGCTCTTGCAGCTAGCGCTCATCGAAAACATCCAACGCGAAAACCTGAATCCAGTTGATGAAGCTTCCGCCTATCGTCGACTGATCGACGAATTGAAGCTCAGCCAGGAAGAGGTGGCGGTAGCGGTGGGTAAAGACCGGTCGACGATTGCAAACGCATTGCGACTTTTGCGACTTCCCGACGATCTTAAGGCTGATTTAGCTGCGGGTTATATAAGTGTGGGGCACGCGCGTGCGCTGCTGGGCCTGCATGACGAGAAAACACAACGTCAAGCCGCACGTGAAATTGTGCAACGCGGTCTATCGGTTCGCGAGGTCGAAGTTCTAATACGAAAACTTAATAGAGCTGAAGAGCCGACACCACAAACACCTCCCGCCCAGGACGTGCACGTACGCGCAGCGGAAGAGCGGCTCCGATTTGTTTTGGGCACTCGAGTGCGAATCGTAAAAAAGAAAAAGGCCGGGCGGATTGAGATTGATTTCACTTCAGAGAATGAATTGCAGCGTCTTTACGAAAAGTTGACGAATCAATGAAATCAGAATTCCCACGAAGTAGAGGAGACGATCCAAGATGAGATTCGGCAAGAAGCGGTTGACCGAGTTCGCATCCTGCGCCGGTTGAGCGAGTAAGCTCGCTGCGGGCGAGCTCGCTCACGTGTTGAGCGNCCTTCAAATACCCGATAATGACCGGGTTCTTGTGGACTTCAGAACCTCGGACGATGCAGGTGTGTATCANTGGGACGACAAATCCGCGCTGGTNCAGACGGTTGATTTCATTACACCCATCATTGACGATCCNCTCCTCTATGGTCAGATNGCGGCAGCGAACGCGCTCAGCGACGTATATGCGATGGGCGGNCAGCCGCTCACAGCCTTAACCATTGCGGGATTTCCNAAGAAAGGTCTGGATTCTGNGGTCCAACAGGCAATTTTTGAAGGTGGCCTGACGAAGCTNCGNGAAGCGAACGTAGCGCTCCTTGGTGGNCACACCGTGCAGGACCCTGAGATTAAATTCGGGTACTCCATTACCGGTTCGATTGACGTCGACCGGGTTCTNACAAATACCAATGCTCAGCCTGGCGACAACTTACTGCTGACCAAACCAATNGGNACCGGNATNGTAGCAACAGCTATCAAATATGGANGAGCNCCTGAAAGTGTAATTGCCTCNACAACNGNATTAATGACCACCCTCAACCGACTTGCAGCCGAGACCTTACGAGCATATTCGACGACCGATGTGCATGCCTGCACGGACGTAACCGGTTTTGGCCTCATTGGTCACGCTAGCGAAATGGCCGCCGCAAGCAACGTAACGATACATATCGACAGCACCGCGGTTCCATTAATCGAAGGTGTNAGAGGACTNGTGGAACGGAACCGAACGGCGGGAGGGAGTGCGAATCAGGATCATTTTGGTTCTAGGGTTAACGNCGGCATCGANGATGATTTANGTGCTTTGCTTTATGATCCTCAGACCTCAGGCGGGTTACTGGTGGCAGTCAATCATGACCGGAGCNCAGAAGTAACTCAGAGGTTACAAAGCGCTGGTGTNAGCGCAACNAAGATCGGCGAAGTNGCNTCTCAGAGTGACATGCTCGTTTCCATCAGTTAATCGACAGTTGGTTCCCAATCTTAAANAAGACNGATTCGCGATTNAGTGTAGAGTCGTAAGAAAAAACGCNAGAAGATGAANACTCAAAGCCTTGCTGTTGCGCCTAGCAGATGCTAAAATCACGGNTTTGTACAGTCCTTATTTCTAACGTAACTTGATGCCAAGCGGAGAAACTTTGTGGAACTNAACCTATCGCTCTTCTGGGTGATTGCCTTCNTNTTGGTTTTGGCTTGGACGCTAGAACGCACGCTCATCAAACCACTGANGCGGGTCATGCAAGAACGCGAGCAGGCCATTGCGTCAGCCCGAGNGNTGGCTGAATCGGCAACCCAGCGAGCTGCTGCNGCCACGAGGGAATTTGAAGAGAAAAGAGCCGAGGCTCGTGCTGATATTTTCAAACAGATGGACAAGATGAGNCAAGACTTGTTGGTTCATCGAGAGGACATTTTACAAAAGGCCAGAATTGAAGCAGACGCTGCGTTTAAAGAGGCGTCGACCAGGCTAAGCNCACAAACTGAAGACGCACGAGCGCAGCTCGAGCATGATGCTCAAGCGCTCGGCATTGCTGTTGCGGAACAAATGCTGGACCGCAAGATATTGTCAAACTGATGGCAAGCGCGAGAGGCGCGAGCTCAGGAGACCGTTGATACTTATTTGGCTTTCGTNCGTCCGTGGCTTCAAGAGGAAGCTTGTCAATNAATGCCACACGTGCGTGNGGCTTGCCCTGTTATTGTTATTTATTGGAAGCGCCTTACAGGCNTTGGTAAGTGTCGCGCCNGTGTTCGAAGCCGAACGGTTGCTTGCCGCNAACCCAACAGCTGCTCTAGCCGAGNCTGTTCAAACAGACAATCACGAACCCGAAGCGACATCCCACAGNGAGGAAGAACACGGCCGCCCGATAGACNCTTATGCTCGTNTGTTTAATTTCTCCATCTTGGTNGGTACATTGTTCTTCTTCCTGCGANGTCCGATTGGCGCCTACGTACGTAACAGAGGCTCCCAAGTACGAAACGACCTTGCTGACGCGAAGAAGACGAATGCCGCTGCTAGGCAACAACTAAAAGATATTGAAGAAAAGGCCCAAGCGTTTCCTGNAGAACTCGAAGCAATGCGTTCTCAAGGCAAGAAAGAAATCGAAGTCGAAGCGCAGCGNCTACGTGAAANCACCGAAACGGAGCGTGACCGATTGGTCGAGCAAAAACGACGNGANATTGACTTACAGGTTCGCGTTGCGAAGCGCGAGCTTGTGCAATACGCGTCCGAATTAGTTGTGGGCGTGGCGGCTGGGCGTATTAGGGANNAGATGACCGACGCCGATCAATTACGACTAATCGACAGATACTTAAACCAAATTAATCCCCAATGAACTGTTTTCAACCTCACAAATTATAGGAAATAGACAGATTAGTGACGAACCAGACTGCTGCCAACCGTTACGCTAAAGCGTTGTTTGACGTTGCCCTTAACGAAGCCGACCCGCAGGTCGTTGAAGCCGACTTGGCGGGATTCGTTGAGTTGATAACAACACAAACTACACTCAGGCAGGCGCTTTCTAGCCCAGCGGTGCCGGTAGAACGCAAACAGGCGGTTCTATCTGCTATTAGTGACAGAGTGAAAGAGGTATCGCCAGCCGTTGTTCGATTATTGGAATTATTGATCGCGAGAGATCGATTATTGCTGCTTCCAGAAATCGTGACAGCGTATCAGGCGCGAGTCCGCGAGCATATGCACGTTCTTCGAGCAAAAGTGACAACTGCATTGCCGCTTCCCAGCGATCGACATCAGGCCCTCGCTAAGCGATTGGGTGGTGCGACTAACTGCAAGATTGAGCTCGAAACACATGTTGATCCGAGCATTGTGGGAGGCGCAATCGTCAAGCTCGGTAGCACAATTTATGACGGCAGTATTGTGCGGCAATTAGAACGAATGAGACAACAGTTTGAAAATAGCCTCTAGCAGTGGAAGCGCTAGGTTTTNCCTCTNCGGGTTACATCGGATTGANGGACTAATGGAATTACGAGGATAAGAAGGATGGACATTAAAGCTGAAGAAATCTCTAAGATTATCCGCGATCAAATTGGTAGTTATGCCGTCGACATCGATGTGTCTGAAGTTGGCACGGTCGTGGCTNTTGGCGATGGCATCGCGCGACTTCACGGCGTTGAGCGGGCTATGGCTGGTGAGATGTTGGAATTTCCGCATGGCATCTTTGGTATCGCGTTAAACCTAGAGGAATCAAGTGTTGGAGCNGTCTTGCTTGGCGAGTATGCAAGTATCCGCGAGGGCGACGTGGTNAAGCGCACCGGGAAAATTATGTCGGTGCCAGTTGGCGAAGAAATGCTGGGGAGAGTCGTTAATGCGCTCGGTCAACCTATTGANGGTAAGGGGCCAATCGCCACCCAACACCAGTTNCCTATCGAACGAATCGCACCGGGTGTCGTCGATAGGCAACCCGTTCGCGAGCCTTTACAGACGGGCCTAAAGGCTATTGATGCCATGATTCCGATTGGTCGAGGTCAACGCGAGTTAATCATAGGTGATCGNCAGACNGGCAAGACTGCANTTGCTGTGGATNCAATTATCAACCAGCGCGATACGGGCGTTGTGTGCATCTATAACGCTATTGGGCAAAAACAATCGACAATTGCTCAAGTGGTTAAAACACTCGAGGCAGAAAACGCATTAGCGTACACGATAGTNGTAGCGGCTGCCGCTTCCGACCCTGCCTCACNNCTATTTATTAGTCCGTACTCGGCCTGTTCAATGGGAGAACATTTTCGAGACAACGGCCGGGCTGTGCTCTGCGTCTACGATGATCTTTCAAAGCACGCGCANGCCTACCGTGAAATTTCATTNCTTCTTAGGCGNCCACCCGGGCGTGAAGCGTATCCNGGTGATGTTTTTTATTTACATTCAAGGTTGCTTGAACGTGCTGCGAAGNTGAGCCAAGAAAAGGGTGCTGGTTCGCTGACAGCCTTGCCAATTATCGAGACGCAGGCAGGAGATCTCTCTGCGTATATTCCGACCAACGTAATTTCTATAACCGACGGTCAGATTTTTTTGGAATCGGATTTGTTTCATCAGGGTGTGCGCCCGGCTATTAATGTCGGCAACTCAGTTTCACGTGTTGGAGGATCGGCTCAGGTAAAAGCGATGCGTCAGGTTGCAGGAACATTGCGGCTTGATTTGGCCCAATACAGAGAATTNGCGGCCTTCTCCCAATTCGGCAGCGAGCTCGATAAGGCGACCCAGGCCCAGCTCAACCGCGGANAACGCCTCGTGGAAATTCTCAAGCANCCACAGTATGTTCCACTGGCTGTNGAGCGACANATCGCATTGATTTTTGCAGGNACGAACGGGTTCCTCGATGACGTTCCNNCAGAGAGCGTCCAGTCTTATGAGCGTGAACTGTANCAATTCCTTGAAACTCGTTATCAGGCTGTGCTCGCGGCCATNCGCGAGAAGAAATCTCTAGATGATCAAATCAAAGCCGACCTTGGCGCAGCCTTGAAGGAGTTTGTGGCACAGTTTNNGGCGTCACGAGAGAACAGCGCGGCATAATCCAAGGACCTAAAGTTAGAACGATGCCATCCCTTTTAGACATGCGACGTCGTGTACGTGCGGTCAAGTCGACGCAGCAAATCACGAAGGCAATGAANATGATCGCGGCTTCCAAATTACGCCGCGCGCAAGATCGCATTCTGGGAGCTCGCCCCTTTGCGAACGAGATGCTCCGAGTGCTCAACAGGTTGGCGATGCGGGTTGACACATCGCTACATCCATTACTTCANAGACCAGAGTCACACTCTGATAGCCGGACCCTACTTTTTGTNATNACAGCTGATAAAGGACTGTGTGGCGGTTTCAATACGAACATCGTAAGGTCTGCTACTGGTTTTGTTAATAAGAACNCAACCAATGAAGTTGCCTTGGGGCTCATTGGTCGAAAAGGCCGAGACTTTTTTACACCGAAAGGCTTTGACGTTTGTTATGAGAACGTCAACCTGTTTTCTNGCTTAAGTTTTAGNCACGCTCAAGCGATCACNGAAGTTGCGATNAAAAAATTTACGACGCAAGCGGTTAATTCAGTGTATTTGGTCTATAACGAGTTCAAGTCTATTTTGCAGCAAAGAGTTGTGATCGAACGGCTTCTTCCGATTGCAGAGTTAGAGAAGGAGGCGCTGGAGGCCGAGATGCCTGGCGATGGAACCGCAAGTATTGACTACCTTTATGAACCAACACCAGAAGGAATTTTTGAGGACCTGCTACCACACCATGTCGAGGTGCAAACGTTTCGCGCTCTACTGGAGTCAGCAGCAGCCGAACATGCGGCACGGATGACAGCCATGGATGCAGCCACTAAAAACTCGGGAGAGTTAATCGAACAACTGACGTTGCATATGAACAAGGTGCGCCAAGCGGCTATTACCAGAGAGATTATTGAAGTGGTCTCGGGCGCGGAAGCCTCATAGTTTCGAACACCGCTAGCTAAGAGCTTGCGGTAACTAACGTAGGACACGAGGAATAATGAGCATGTCAAACGGAGCAACTACAGAGCAAAAAATCGGAAAAGTAATTCAAATTATTGGACCAGTTTTGGATGTTGAATTCCAAGGCGGCCACCTCCCTGCTATTTACAATGCCTTGCGTATTGTGTCCGACGACACATCAGGGGCGGGTGTTGAGATCGACGTCATTGCAGAAGTGGAGCAACATCTTGGAGAGAACCGTGTGCGAGCAGTCGCGATGAAGCCGACTGAAGGAATGCAGCGGGGGATGCGAGCTATCGACTTGGGCGAACAGATTACTGTACCAGTTGGCCCTCAAACACTCGGGCGCGTGCTGAATGTACTAGGTGAACCTGTTGATTTTCCTGAGCGTAAAATTGACACAGCTGAGCGTTGGCCAATCCACCGTCCTGCACCATTGCTTGAAGACCAATCTACTGAATTACAGATGTTCGAGACCGGTATCAAGGTTATTGATTTACTTGAACCGTACCTTCGCGGTGGCAAGATTGGATTATTTGGTGGTGCGGGTGTCGGCAAGACAGTCATTATTATGGAATTAATCCATAATATCGCTTTGAAACACGGCGGAGTGTCTGTTTTTGGAGGGGTGGGAGAGCGTACCCGTGAAGGAAATGACCTGTGGCTTGAGATGCAAGAAAGCGGGGTTATTAACACAGAAGACCAAGAAAAATCTCGTGCTGCCCTCGTGTACGGCCAAATGACGGAACCACCAGGCGCTCGGCTGCGAGTGGGCTTGAGCGCCTTGACGGTCGCCGAGTACTTCCGTGATGCAGAGAACAAAGACGTGTTGTTGTTTATTGATAATATTTTTCGATTCACACAGGCAGGTTCCGAAGTATCGGCACTGTTGGGCCGCATGCCATCCGCTGTGGGTTACCAGCCAACACTACTTACAGAGATGGGAGAGTTGCAGGAGCGGATTACCTCCACAAAACAAGGGTCGATCACATCAGTGCAAGCGATTTACGTCCCGGCTGATGATTATACTGATCCTGCACCTGCGACGACGTTCGCACACTTGGACGCAACAACAAATCTGTCACGATCAATCGCTGAGTTGGGCATCTATCCGGCAGTCGATCCACTGGCTTCCTCTTCACGCATTCTCGATCCCCGTGTCATCGGTGACGAGCATTATGAGGTAGCCCGTCAGGTGAAACAAGTACTGCAGCGATATAAGGATCTACAAGACATTATTGCGATTCTAGGTATTGACGAGCTTTCCGAGGAAGACAAGCTCACCGTAAGCCGCGCTAGAAAACTGCAAAGATTCCTATCGCAGCCATTCTTTGTGGCAGAGCAATTCACTGGAATTCCTGGGAAGTATGTCCCGATTGCTGATACGGTTCGCGATTTTAAGGAAATTGTTGAAGGAAAACACGACGATCTACCAGAGCAAGCATTTTATCTTGTTGGTACGGTTGCGGAAGCTATCGAGAAAGCAGAAAAAATAAAAGCGGCGTAGTTCTTGTTGGTTCATCTAGTGAAGTAAGACAGACAATGGCACTACCTTCTCAGTTAGCACTACATATCACTACTCCTGAGCGATCGCTCGTCGAACTAAACGTGGACGAAGTGCAGGTCCCCGGCTCAGATGGATACTTGGGAGTGTTACCTGGTCACACACCGCTTCTTGCCAATCTCAATATTGGCCATATTTGGTACCGCATTGGTTCAAAGCAGTCCTACTTGGCTGTTTCGCTTGGTTATGCGGAGGTTTTACCAGACAAGGTAACGATTCTAGCCACAGTGGCCGAGCTGGCCGAAGAGATTGACCGTGAAAGAGCCACTGAAGCTCGCGAAAGAGCAGAAAGCCAGTTAAGACGACGCTCTGCCGAAGTCGATTTTACACGGGCACAGCTTGCGTTGCGCAGGTCTTTGGTCAGGTTGCAAGTTTCATTAAAAGNNNAGGCGAGCGCACCCTAACACCGTCATTCAAACCACGAACACCGAAGTCAGNTATCATAGTCCCAAACACAGTAANNAAGACGGCGTTGACTTTTGTTTGGCGCTGTTGCATGAAAGATCAAACTGNAGGTGTTGGAATGCGTGTTTCTTNTGCCGTAACCTCCGATANAGGGTTGCTACGTTCTTNGAACGAGGACAGNGAATGNGCGCGGCCAGACATTGGCCTCTTCTTGGTAGCAGANGGCATGGGTGGTCATGTTGCTGGCGAGGTAGCTTCGCGACTCGTNGTGAAAACGATCGAAAACTTTATTCAAGAAACNNAGACCACTCNCATGGAGGATAATTGGCCATTTCCGTTTAACGACNAAATTAGTGTAACTGCGAATCGGGCCCAGTTTGCGTTTCGGTTAGCGAATCGCGCGCTTGCCTCCAAAGTTGCAGGGGCNGAGCATTTGNACGGCATGGGCACAACTGCCTCGGCAATAGTAATTAATGANCGTCTGGCAGCGATTGCGCACGTCGGTGATAGCCGGATCTATCGTCTTCGGGGCGGTCAGTTTAAACAATTAACNACCGATCACTCATGGGTCCAAGAGCAGGTGCAAGCCGGTGAACTGACNCCGAGCGCCGCGCGGCAGCATCCNTGNCGGAATATTGTAACCCGCGCACTTTCTGGCGGTGAAGATCCAGATGTCGATCTTGATGAATATGAGTTAGAAATAGGGGACCGNTTCTTGATTTGCTCGGATGGTCTGTTTGCGGTCGTTTCTGACGAACGAATTAAGGAATTACTANGTCAATCGGTCACGCTTGAAACAGTGTGTAACAATCTAGTTGAGGCGGCGAACGCAGGTGGCGGGCCTGATAATATAACTACACTTGTCCTTCAGATCGATGATCCATAACCTTCTTCAATTACCTCGNTATCGAGGGTTAATTCAAAGCTTGGTGGCGCGCGAGNTAAAGGCGCGCTACCGGGGTTCGGTGCTNGGGTTTTTTTGGTCGTTCATTAATCCCCTGCTCCTNCTACTAATCTACTCGTTTGTGTTCAATACCGTNCTNCCAGGAATTCGACCTGCGTCGGTCGAGCCGTACGCGTTATTCATGTTCTGTGGGATTCTTCCGTGGACTTGGTTTTCCTCGTCATTAATNGAGTCGTCCGGTGTCTTGATTGCTNGCGGNAATCTTATTAAGAAGGTGTTATTTCCGGCTGAGGTGTTACCGATCGTAACAGTCTTAGCGAACATGGTGCACTTCTTTTTGGGATTGCCGNTACTAGTCGGATTTCTAATTTACTATTCCATTCCGCTTCAGCTCAATGAACTGATTTGGTTTCCNTTTGTCATTTTGGTGCAGCTAATATTAACGCTNGGCCTATCTTTGATCGTTTCTGCGCTCACAGTACACTTTCGCGACATCAAAGATATCCTCTCAAACCTTCTGACTTTTTGGTTTTTTGCGACNCCTATCATCTATCCNATGTCGATGGCTCCGTCTGGCGGNAAGCGATNTCTAGATATGAACCCGTTCACTCACCTTGCTGTTTCTTATCAAGAAATTTTNTTTTATNACGGTCCGTTCGGACACNTAAAATGGCTGCTGACGCTTGGCGCNGCANCCNTTGNGTTGTTNNTAGTTGGNTANTTCTTGTTCGATCGGCTGCGTGACTCNTTTGCGGAAGAAGTTTAAAGCAAGGCCTATTACCATGCACGCAATNGACATAGATCATGCTACCAANANNTACCGCCGGTATGGTCGCCGACGACAATTCGCNACACTCAAGAGCGCTCTATTGTCTGGAAGTTTAATNACAGATCTCAAACCGGCTGAAACCTTCACTGCTNTACAAGATGTTTCCCTACGNGTGGNGGNAGGAGAGACCGTTGGTGTAATCGGTCCAAATGGTTCAGGAAAGAGCACATTACTCAAANTGGTGGCNGGCATCACAAAGCCTACTAGCGGGACGGTGAATGTAAAAGGCCGTATTTCTGCCTTAATTGAATTNGGCGCTGGATTTCATCCTGAGATTTCAGGCCGAGAAAACATCTTTATTAACGGCATTATGCTTGGTCTGTCCAAGCGAGAAGTTGTGCAAAAGTTTGAAGAGATTGTTGAGTTNGCCGAGTTAGAAGAATTNATTGANGCGCCGGTCAAAACTTATTCATCGGGCATGTACGCGCGGCTCGGTTTTGCAGTNGCGATTCACGTCAATCCGGACGTGCTCTTGGTGGACGAAATCTTAGCGGTAGGNGACCAAGGNTTTACACACAAGTGCCTAGATAAATTCGCCGAGTTCCGTCGGCGTGGCAAGACNATTCTTCTNGTTACACACTCGCTTTCCCTTGTCGAACGTTTTTGTGATGATGCAGTTTGGTTAGATTCNGGTCTCATTAAGGCGGTTGGAGATCCAAAACGTGTTGTCGATGCNTATTTGTCGCACGTAGAAAACCAGGANGAANAGCAACTCGAAGCTGACGATATAAAAACTCGCAAGATGACCNAAACGAGTTCCGAGCCGCNGACGACTGGNGAAGCTTCAATGGANGACATGTTTCAAGTCACAGAGGGTAGATGGGGCTCTCGCGAAGTTGAAATATTGGACGTTACNCTGGTCGGNGATGANGGCAAGTCTGCACATGTCTTTCACTCNGGCGATCGCNTATCTGTGCGCGTGCACATAAATGCTGAAAAANCGGTGTCNGACTTTGTCTTTGGAGTCGGACTCTTTAATGNNGATGGNGTTTGTTGTTATGGGACAAACACCGATCTCGAACAANTGGTATCTAAGGAAATAGNTGGCGAGGGNACGGTNGACTTTACGATAGACAGCCTTGANCTCGTTGCAGGGACGTATAAGNTAGATGTCGCAGTTCATAAACGTGANGGTTATCCGTACGATTANCACCGGTTACTATACACATTTCGTGTGAAGTCNCGAANGAATGACGTAGGNATTTACCGGCCNCGCCATAAATGGAAGTTTNCCTCAAANGTTCGTTTCAGCGGNCCGTTAGAATAATGGACCACTCAATTGAACTTTTGTCGGTGAATCNCTGATGCTTCTTNCGGGNGNCTCTGCTGCTGCTGCAATGGNGGNCAACGCTCGCNAGGCTGGACAGNGTNTNGTTTTTACCAATGGTGTTTTTGATTTACTNCACCCNGGGCATGTGCGNTTTCTTCAGGCGGCCGCTNGTGAGGGCGACCTNCTTATAGTGGGCATCAATTCGGACANGTCCGCTAACAGNATTAAAGGTGNTACTCGTCCGGTTGTTACCGAGAGTGAACGCGCTGAAGTGNTACTAGCTTTAGATTGCGTGGATGCCGTNATNATTTTCAATGAAATCAANCCTAATTTAATTATTCGAGAAATNGTACCGGATGTGCTNGTTAAAGGTGCCGATTGGNCGGCNGATCAGATTGTNGGNCGNGATACGGTAGAGAGTGCTGGTGGTCGNGTTGTCCGTGTCTCTGTAGAGACTGGCTACTCAACCACAACACTCATTGAACGTATAAAGCGTGTAGCTGGGTAACTTTTCTTGTAGCCACCCCCCCACTCAGTTGGAAATGTTAAGATCGTGGATTCAAATGGATCCACTAGACGTTGATGTAATCTTGCCGACGTCGACTTTCTTCGGCTTACAGACATTACTCAAGACAGCAGTGAAACGAGCTGGCTTCGAGATTGAGGCCAAGGCGGTAACCGGTCTCAGTGCTTCTGCGCAGGCACTCTTTGTAGCGAGGGCCAGTCGTCACAAGAATTCAGTTTCGATTCTGGTGGTGCCATCAGACGCCAGCGTGGCTTCGGTGACCGCTGATATCAGATTCTTTTTGACCGCACTCGAAGGTTTATCCGTATCTTTCGCTCACCAGGTCGTTCTACCCTTTCCTTCTCGCGAAGTTGATCCATATCGCGGTTTGCCTCCACATTTTGAAATTACCTCAGCGCGTGCGCGGGTCTTGCATAGCCTTGTTACCGATAGAGTCAGAATCATTGTTGCGTCTGCTTCTGCTTTGGTAATGCGCGTGAGCTCACCAGAACAAATCACCGCTGGTTCCGCGGACTTGACCCTGGGATATGACATTACGCCAACCGCACTTGGCGATGTGTTGCAAGTGGCGGGATTTGTTAGAGAGGACCCAGTTGATAAGCACGGTGAATGCTGTATCCGAGGCGGTGTGGTTGATTTCTTTCCAGCGAATGAGTCGAAACCCGTCCGTATTGAGTTTGTCGGAGATGTGGTGGAGTCGATTCGACGCTTTGATCCCGCAACGCAACGGTCGACAGGACCAGAGGACCATGTCGAGGTTGTACCGTTACAGGACAGACTCGTAGATTGGGTCAACGACCATTCATTAAACGAAAGCGCATCATTCCTAGATTACTTAAACCTTAGAGGTTCATCAGTTTTCTTGTCAGAGCCAGACGAAATAATGGCGCAATTGGACCAAACGTTTGAGCAAATCACGATTAACTACAAAACCTCACTTGCAGAGAACTTGAGTAGTCCTAGTCCTGAAACTTTGGTTACTCCAAGAGAAAGACTCGACGATTTGTTTGAAGGCGGAGTTGGTTTTAGTGAGTTGGAGTTGGCGCTTTCGACACCAAAAGCCCGAGAGGCGAGTGAAAAAAATAACCCAAGGATGCGTGGGGCTAATGGTGTTTCTGTCCACGAGGCCTGCCAATCCGTTGTTAAATTTCGAGGACGTTTGGCTGATTGGATAGCCGACATTCGTCAAGCGCAGAAACGGAAAGAGGACGTTTTATTTGTGGCAAGTACTGCTGGGACTGCCCAGAGAGTAATTGAATTACTCAACGACTACGGGGTAGCGGCCAACGCGGTTGATTCGACCAATGAGGACGAGTTAACCACCGACGTAGGGGTAGTCATAGGCCAACTAACCCAAGGGTTTCGTCTGCCTCTTGGAAGACTACAAATTTACACAGAGGCTGATGTGTTTGAAGAACAACAGCCGAGGACCGATCGACGACGTTCTCTATCTCGCACATTTGTCAACGCTTTTCGAGATCTGAAAGCAGACGATTTCGTTGTTCATGTCAATCATGGTGTGGGGATGTTTATCGGTTTGCGTCAGCTGGCGGTTGGTTTTGAACTGCAGGAGTTCATGGAACTGCAGTATGCGGACAACGCAAAACTTTTCGTTCCAGTTGAGCATCTCGATCTCGTGCAAAAGTACGTAGGCGGCACCACGCCGCCACTCGATCGACTAGGGGGGGCGACGTGGGAGCGCTCGAAAAATAAGGTCAAAGCCGCAATGCGTGACATGGCCGAAGAGCTGTTGAAATTGTACGCAGCGCGCAAGGCCATTACTGGATATAGCTTCAATTCCGATTCTAATTGGCAACAGGAATTTGAAGACGGTTTCCAGCACGAGTTAACCCCTGATCAGCAAACGGCCATGAAACAGATCAAGGGCGACATGGAGCAAGTCATGCCGATGGACCGCCTATTGTGTGGCGATGTCGGTTATGGCAAGACCGAGTTGGCAGCCCGAGCTGCCTTTAAGGCAGTTATCGACGGCAAACAGGTAGCGCTTCTAGCNCCGACAACNGTACTCGCATTTCAACACNCCCAGACTCTCAAGGAACGATTTGCGGCGTTTCCAGTGCGAGTAGGCTTACTAAGTAGGTTTAAAAGTAAAGATGAACAAGAAAAGATTTTGTCTGATATTAGACAAGGCACGCTTGAAATTGTAGTTGGAACACATCGACTCTTGTCGAAAGATGTCGACTTTCGAAATCTGGGNCTGCTAGTTGTGGATGAAGAGCAGCGCTTTGGAGTCGTTCACAAAGAACGTATCAAACAGATCCGGCAGCATGTTGACGTGTTGACAATGACGGCCACACCGATTCCACGAACACTCAACATGTCGCTCGCTGGCATACGAGACATGTCGATAATTGAAACTCCACCAAAAGATCGCTTAGCAATTCAAACACACGTCGTTCAGTTCGATGGGCGAACGGTCGAACGTGCTATTAAAACTGAGTTGGCGCGTGGTGGCCAAGTCTATGTGGTGCACAACCGAGTCGAATCAATTTATGCCATTGCAGACCTAGTGAAACGCTTGGTCCCAGAGGCACGAGTCGCCGTGGCACATGGACAGATGAACGAGGAAATGCTTGAGCACTGCATGATGGGTTTTGTCACCCACCGGTTTGACGTGTTAATTGCTACTACGATAATCGAAAATGGTCTCGATATTCCGAATGCGAACACAATCATTGTTAACCAGGCGCACCAATTTGGTTTGTCGCAACTCTATCAGTTGCGGGGGCGTATCGGACGATCCGATCGCCGAGCGTACGCCTACCTGCTAGTGCCGGCTAGAAATACCTTGACGAGCGTAGCGCGAAAACGTCTCGCTGCAATAAGAGAATTCAGTGAGTTGGGTAGCGGCTTTAGAATCGCTGCACTTGATCTGGAAATTCGTGGCGCCGGTAATCTCCTTGGCGGTGAACAGAGCGGACACATTAATGCTATTGGATTTGAGATGTATGTGAAACTACTTGAGTCCACAGTGCGCGAACTGAAAGGAGTTCCAGTTGAAGATGAGATTCGCGTTACCGTCAACATCGGGATAGACGTGCGCATCGATGAGGATTACATTTCAGACACGAATCAAAGACTGAGCGTGTACCGGCGAATAGCTAGTGTTTGCAGTGATACGGAGCTCACGCAGCTAGTTAATGAGCTTCGGGATCGCTACGGCCCACCAACTTCGTCGCTGCTCAACTTATTCGAGCATGCAAAGATCCGAATGATGGCCGAAGAGATTGGCATTACATCGATCGAGCGAGAAAAACGAACACTTACAATTAAGTTTCAAAATCAGGCTTCACTAGATTTAGGTAGATTTGCTGAGTGGGTCCAGGGCCGACCGAATGTCACCCTTGTTCCTCCAGGAATCCTCAAGGTTGATTTGCGGGATCAGAGTACAACCCAGCGTGTTGAAGGCATGCCTTTGGATTCAATGATTGATTTAGGTACCGGTTCTTGGTGGACTGCGCACGCGATGACAGAATCATTACAATCCGGGTTCACTCACGAAGACAGTCGTAAGCCAGGAGAGGTTGATCCGTTTGTTTCAGGGGGGTTGTTTCATAACATCGTCAGTCTCTTGACTGAGTTGAGGGACAGCGCTCGAATCAGCTATGATTGAATAAGTTAAGCTATTGATTCTGTGGAGCTTGTCTTGATGCAACAGCGCAATCAAATTCCCCGAAATAAGTGTAATTCAGTTGGCGAGGCCTATCTCGGTCCAAGGAAAGGTGCGACTANACTNCTGAGTTTGTTNTTGGCGGTGTNTGTAGTAGCTCCTCTGANCGCAGACGTNATTGAGGCAGTGCTGGTTAAGGTTAACGGCGAGATTATTGCAAAAACCGAGTTTGAAGAACGNCAGATCCAACTACTGCGGNAGCTACGTACGAGCGGTGAGCTTAGCGACACNTCCGANGAAGCGTTGNNCGATGCGCTATATGAAGCCACGCCGGAGTTGATCGTGACTGCGATCGACGAGTTACTACTGGTGCAAAAAGCGAAGGAAATGAATTTGACAATGGAGGAAGATCAGTTTGCGGACATTATCAATAACATTAAGGAGCAAAACGATCTTGAAACAGACGAGCAGTTTGAGTCAGCACTATCTGCGGAAGGCATGACGATGGATGACCTTCGTCGATCGATGGAGCGCCAAGTGATGCTCACCAGAGTCAGACAGGTTGCTATCATGAGTAAAGTTCGGTTNACGCAGTTCGAAACTCNAGAGTACTACGATAACCACTTGGATGATTATGGTATTCCGGGCCGTGTAACCCTCCGTGAAATTCTGNTTGAATCGTTAGAAGGCNATACAANTCTAGAAACGGATCGCATGCTAATAGAAAAAGCCGAAGCGGCGCGGCAGCGTATCCTAACNGGTGAATCATTTGCTTCTGTTGCTGCTGAGATCTCAGATTCGCAATCTCGATCTAATGGAGGACTCATTGGGCCAATCAATGAGAATGATTTAGCACCTGCTATTCAAGATCTGCTTATTAATATGGAGCCTAGTGACATGAGCCAACCATTTAAAACAACGCTTGGTTACCAGATCCTTCAGTTGGACACGTTAACAGAGGCTGGCTTTGTGCCATTTGAGGAAGTAAAAGACGAGATCCAAAATCGTATTTTCAACGAGCGTCGTGATGCCGAGTACGAATCGTATATGGGCACATTGCGAGAAGAAGCGATTATTGAGTGGAAAAACGAAGCACTGCGCGAAGCTTACGATGAACACATCGCTCAAAATTTGGCTGACAATTCTGACATGTAGCTGACACCTTAGTTCGCCGCACTTCAAAGTATCTAGCATCATGGTTGAGCTGGCGCCCGCCGAAACTGTAGATAGCAAAACTGAGAACGAAGTGACACAAGAGCCGCAGTGGTACGCTGTTTGGACGCGGTCGCGTCATGAGCAACGAGTGCGTGTGGAATTGGAACAAAAGAAGTTTGAGGCCTTCCTCCCGACAATAACGCGTTGGAGTCGCTGGAAGGATCGAAAAAAGAGAATTGACTGGCCGCTATTCCCCGGTTACTGTTTTGCCCGGTTTGATGTTGCTGCCAGATTGTCGATCCTTAAATGTTTCGGGGTTGTCAGCATTGTTTCTTTTGATGGAGTGTTGGCTCCAATTCCGGAACGTGAAATTGACGGAATTCGTCAATTAGTCGACAGCGACTTGCAATATGATCCTTGCCCATTAATTCATGAAGGTATGATGGTTGAGGTGATGCACGGACCTCTGAGCGGTGTGATTGGTCGACTGACTCGTAAGGGCTCTCACGCACGACTAGTGCTCTCGGTAGATCTAATTGGTCAGGCGGTCAGCGTGGAAATCGATGCCGCAGATGCGCGTCCATATTAACCTAAGATAATTACGCGAAAAGAGTTCCATGAAGATTGGTCACATTAAACTCGATGCGCCTTTCGCGCTGGCCCCAATGGCTGGATTGACTGATTCAGCGTTTCGGCGTTTGGTTAAACGTCGTGGCGGCTGCGGCTTAGTTGTAACCGAAATGGTAAGTTCGGAAGGACTTGTTCGTGGAATCGATCGCACTCTTGAATACGCTGAATACAGGGAAGAAGAGCGACCGGTTTCTATTCAGACGTTTGGCGGTGACCCAGAAAAGATGGCAGACGCCGCACAAATCTTGGAAAGCCTTGGTGCCGACATCGTTGATGTAAATATGGGTTGTCCAGTGCAGAAAATTGCTAAGCATAATGCTGGCTGCAGTCTCATGCGACAACCTCAACACGCAGCACAGATTGTTCGGGCAATGACCGACGCTGTGCAAATTCCGGTGACTGTCAAGATGCGTTCTGGATGGAGCGATGAAGAAATTAATGCCGTCCAGGTCGCTCAAATGGTCGAAGATGCGGGCGCAGCTGCAGTGGCGGTTCATGGTCGAACTGCCAAACAAGCCTACAAGGGAACGTCAAACTGGGATCTCATTGGGCAGGTAGCGAGTGCGGTGAGGATTCCGGTTTGGGGTAGTGGTGATTGCGTAGAGCCCGGCCAGTTGGTTGATCGTATGACACAGAGCGGAGCAGCAGGCGTACTTGTCGGGCGAGGCGCTTTGCGGAATCCATGGGTTTTTTCACAGGCATTAGATTTAGCAAATGGTAAACCAGCGCGGCACATTCCTCTTCACGTTCGCGGTCAGTTTCTTTTGGATTACTTGGACCTGTTAATGACTAATCCCNNCGATGATGATCNAGGTGTGCACCGTCTTGTTCAGCCCGTGCCACGCAACCCAAGTAGTCGTGAACGATGGGTGGTGAATAAGCTGAGAGCATTAGCTTCTTGGTATACAAAAGGGCTCAATCACGGTACGGTATTACGCCAAGCAATCAATTCTGCTACCTCGCCCGAAGAAATCCGTGACTTTATTTCTCGGTTTTTTCTAAACGCCGAGTGCTCAGCTNGTTCCTTCTNAACTTCTGTTGGTGTGTCTGATTAGCTCNNGTGGTTACGTTTGGTTGCTGGCAGACGCGACTTTTTCGTTCGATCTGTGACTCGCCGCGCGCGAGGATCTTTATGGCTACCCTCTGGCTGCCACCGAGACTCTCTGTTGTTGCGAACTTCATTTCTACGCGATGACTGTTCTTCTACCGGTGATGACCAGAAGCGCCCTTTGGAAAACCACATAAGGGTAGCGCTTGGATGCTTCGCTAGTAGGCGTCTCTAAGTTGGCATCAAATCCTCTCGCTTATAGGCGCGAAAAGCCGTCGGCTTCTCATTGAGAATAATCGTCCAGTAGTTGTAACGTGGTGGCACAGGTTACCTAACACCCTAAGCGCTTCATTTTTTCCACTAGGGTGGTTCGTTTTAATCCGAGTAGATCGGCTGCCCGCCGCTTGTTCCCTTTAGCTTTATCCAGAGAAAGCTTAATGAATTGCCGTTCGATATCCTTGATATACGTTTCCAAGCTGAGCCCCTGGTCGGGTAAAGTGCTAGGCCCTTGTGCTGTCACAGAATCAGAGACCGCTTGAATGTGTGATGGGAGATGTGTCAGCTCAATTTGTGAACGACCCTGACTAAACGTGAGGGCGCGTTCCACCACGTTTTCAAGTTCACGGATGTTGCCAGGCCAAGAGTATGTCATTAGTTGACGCACCACATCCTGGGACAGCACCATACCTTTACGCGGCGGTGTGAGATCGCGTCCGAGGCGCTGCAATAAGTGTTGCGCTAATAATGGAATATCTTCTTGGCGCTCGCGTAGCGGAGGGAGATGAACGGGTATTACATTAAGACGATAATATAGATCTTCTCGAAACTTGCCTTCAGCAATCAAGGCAACAAGATCGGAATTGGTAGCTGCGAGAATCCTGACGTCAATACCAATTGTCTTAGTGCCGCCGAGACGTTCAAATTCTCGCTCTTGTATTACCCGTAGGAGTTTGGCTTGAAGCGCTGGACTCATAGTGCCGACTTCGTCAAGAAACAAGGTGCCCTTGTGGGCCTGCTCAAGACGACCTAGTCGAGAATCCACGGCTCCCGTGAAGGCGCCTCTTACGTGGCCAAACAATTCCGCTTCGAGTAATGTTTCGGGTATAGCGCTGCAACTCAAAGCGACAAAACGGTGCGTACGTCGAGAACTGCCATGATGAATAGCCCGCGCCACTAGTTCTTTGCCGGTGCCAGTCTCACCTGTAATAAGAACGGTCGTGTTTGTGGGAGCCACGGTTGCCAGTAATTCAAACAGGTCGCGCATTGGACGACTGGCGCCTATTAAATTGTTAAAACGATAACGCTCTTGTAGTTGCGCTTTCAGATAAGCGTTTTCCGACCTCAACCGCTTCCGCTCAAGCGCTGTCGAGAGGGAGTGAAGTAATGCGTCGAAACGAAATGGTTTACTAACATAATCCGCCGCGCCAAGTTTGAGGGCGTCGACGGCGTTTTCCACGGTACCAAAGGCCGTTATGACGATAGCAGTAATCTCTGGATAACGTTCGATGGCTTCGGTGATGACTTCCATTCCGGTAATCCCGGGTAGTCGTAGATCAGTCAGGACGATGTCGAAAGCAAAACTCGACAAATGTTTCAAAGCCTCTTCTCCGCTCTCGGCCTGAACCACTGTGAAACCGTGATCGGTTAAGCGTTCTGCAGTCGGCACCCGGAGCGCAGCTTCGTCCTCCACGATGAGCAGGTGTTTTTCAATCTCACTCATTTACAGATCCGCCAATATTTTGACGCTCTAGGAAGGAATGGTCAAGGCTGAACATTGAAGACATTTTTTCCTATCTAAAGGCTTGGTGGTTACTTACCGATAGCCTATACACAACACCAAAAGTGGTGAATTGGATAACTTTGGAAAATTGGACAAAACGCTCTATATTGGGCAGTCCGTCGATACTGAAGAAGCGAAACCATGATAGTAGATAGACAAACCACTTCGATTATGAAGGCGTGCGAACTCGTTGGTGTTAGTCGTCGCACCATCTACAATTGGCTTGCCAGCGGGAAAGTTGAGTACGTCCGTACAGCAGGTGGCTCTATTCGCATCTTTGTCGATACTCTGTGGCGAGAGCCCTCTCAGGCCGGCAGTAGCGCTGACGTTTGGTCAAAAAGTGCTAACAAAGAGGCTTGAGAGGTTTTCTTATCACATCGGATCGAGAAAGGATGTATGTGAGTGAGTTATCTGATCTTGACCGCCTGTTCCATCGTTTAAACAACCAGCTTGGGATTATTCTAGCGAACGCTGAGTTGCTTGAAGCAAAATCGAGCGACGAAACGAGCCGGTCACGTGCCAGACAAGTCGTGACAAGTGTGCTGGAGGCGATGGGCACGGTAAGGGAAATACGTTCCA
>NZSH01000070.1 GCA_002696705.1 Woeseiaceae bacterium
GAAAGCAATCCATTCAATGGTGCGGGCGGCATTCGAAAGTCGCCTTGCGTTTCTGACTTTGTTTCCAGACTGCGTACGCGCTGCAATAGTCTAACTGCGAGCATTGGTAAAAAGATCGAAGCGTTCGTGTGGGTGATTCTCTCGACTCGAAAGCCCGCCCGCTCAAGTGCTGAACCGAGGCGAGTACGTGAGTACCGGCGGCGCTCTCCGACGAAGCGCGAATGATTCCCTGTGAGCATGTTCATGGCCGGAACATTGACAATTATCGCCCCTCCCGGGCGCACGAGACGATACATCTCATTAATGGCAGCCTGCTCCCTTCCATCTTCGAGGCAATACAAGACATCGAAGGAGGTCGCCACATCGAAGCTGTTGTCAGGGAAAGGTGCTTGTGTGGCCGAGGCGCACGCGACTCGGTTGTGTCCCGCTTCTCGAGCGAAAGTGATGCCGGTCCATGCAAGGTCGAAGCCGAACGATCGGCCATATCTTTTAAGAATCGTCAAATTTGCACCCGTACCGCAACCACAGTCAAGAATACGAGGTCGGGAGACGCCTTTTGTAGCTTCTGTAAGGAAGGGCTTCACAAACAGACGAAAGCCGCGGTACCAGAAATGCCTACGCTCCGCTTGGTGTGTCGCTCTTAGTAAATCATCCACACAACGGCTAGGCTGTTCCGTATTACACATTTAGCGGAACCGGAACCTTAAACGGGCTCATCGGTGGGCTTGTGCCACATAACGTTACTTCCCCGGCCAAGCGGTAAGCCGTGTCGGATAGTCTGTGCCACGTATTCCTTCGCTCGCGCAACGGATTGCTGGATTGGGTAACCTAGTACCAAGTTTGCGGCAATTGCAGCACCAAATGTGCATCCGGTGCCATGGGTATTAGTGCATGTCAGTCTTGGTCCAGCAAATTCAGTGAACTCCTTGCCGTCATAGAGCAGGTCAATAGCTTCCGGAGTATCGAGGTGTCCACCTTTAACGACTACAGTGGCTGGTCCAAGGGCGTGAATGCGGCGAGCCGCTTCACGGGCACTCTCTAATGATGAAACAGTAATTCCTGCCAGAATGGCTGCTTCTATTGCATTTGGTGTTACAACCGCAGCGTATGGAAGTAAATTTTCTTTAACCGCAACCACTGCATCATCATCCAAAAGACGGTTCCCAGTTTTTGCTAGCATGACAGGATCAACGACAACGTTCTTGATATTCAATTTGGCTACTATAGCTGCAACGGTTTTGACGATTTGGCGTGTCGAAAGCATCCCTATTTTGATCGCATCCACTTGAAAGTCCTCAACTACTGCTTCAATCTGCGCAGTCACAATTTTAGGCGTGAGCACTACCATGTCACTTAGGGCAAGAGTGTTCTGTGCTGTAATGGCGGTGATGGCACTCGTTCCATACACGCCATGAGCCGAAAAAGTCTTGAGATCGGCTTGGATCCCGGCTCCAGCACCAGAATCACTGCCGGCAATTGTGAGAGCGGTTCTCATACGTTACAATTCAAGAATGCCTAATCTTTGGATGTCAAACATCCTAACTCGAATGGATATCCCTCGCGCTATGGTAACGAATATTACTGCCGTACATCAGCCTATCACTGCCATACGGTGGGCCACTGTTTTTCTGTTTGTGGCGCTCACTGCAGCAACTTCACAAATCAGTTTGCCACTGCCTTTCACACCCGTGCCAATGACGATACAACCGATGATCGTGCTGCTAAGTGGTGCCGTGCTCGGTGCACGTTTGGGTGCTAGCTGTCAGTTGCTTTACTTGGCCATCGGGATTGCTGGGCTACCGGCATTCGCGGCAAGTCCGTTGCTCGTACCAGGTCTGGGACGACTGCTCGGTCCGACAGCCGGTTACCTCATGAGTTATCCGATAGCCGCTCTAGCGGTAGGAGCTCTCGTTGAACGAGGGTTCAACCAATACTTTCTAACCCGGTTCATCTCGATGGGTGTCGGACTCTGCCTGATCTTTGCGGGTGGTGTAACTTGGTTAACCTGGAGTCCATGGACTCAGATGAGTTTTGGTACGGCGCTAGGGTTTGGGTTTTACCCATTTGTGCTTGTGGATCTAATCAAGCTTGGCTTCGCGGCTGCGATTCTGCCTGTGCTAACTCGGATGATCGGGAATTCGAGCGTCCGACGTTAAGGGACCGTGTGCACAGAGATGACTTGGTTTTTTTCGACATCTTGAACGCACGAGTGTAATTGAAAGTAGGGAGACTGATAGATGGTAATCAAGACAGTTGCTGGCCTGGTTCTATTGATGGCATCAATAGTGACGTTAGCTTGCGAATCAAAGGCGCCTAGCGTTTCCCCAGTCGAGATTACCGCGCTAATAGGGCAGATGCGTGACATGGCGTGGGCCGAAGAAGTTACGCAGGCTCAGGTGCTGATCGAGCAACAACGCAGCCATCACGATCAGGCATCAACGGGATGGCTTGTGGCTGCTTCTTGGCTCGGGCGTGGGGCCAGTTTCGCGGAGCAGTGGGATATAGCCGAGCAATATGCACGTGAGGCGTACGACGGGAGTGTTGTCTTACTCAGCGATCGAGCGTTGGATGCAGAATCTCAACTTCCCACTGCGCTGGGAGCCGGGATAGAAGTGCTCAGTCGAGCGCTGAATGCAAAGGGAGATCGGGCGGGTGCGTTGGAATTCCTACGTGGTGCACATGAGAGTTACAAAGGAAGCAGCCTTGAGACGCGTATCCAGAAGAACGTTTTATTGCTCAGTCTGAAGGGGCAACCTTTCCCTTCACTCGATGTTGAACATTATCTCGGCGAATCGACATCGGTCGCTTCAGAAAATCTAGAAGGCAAGGTCGTTGTGGCATTCTTCTGGGCCCATTGGTGTCCAGATTGTAAGCAGCAGTTGCCAATTTTAGAGCAGTTACATACACAGTACGGTGAACAAAAGCTTGCGATTATTGGGCCGACACAGCTTTATGGCTATATGTCACGAGGCCAGGACGCTACACCCGAACAAGAGCTCGAGTATCTACAAGGGGCGTACCAAGAGCGATTTCCGATTCCAACTTGGATGAGTGTGCCGGTGAGCCACCAGAACTTTCTCGATTTTGGTGTGAGCACGACCCCGACCCTGATCATTATTGACAGAGAAGGGATTGTACAACTGTATAACCCAGGGACGTTGCCGTACGAGGAATTATCAGCGTACGTGGAGCGCTTGTTGGCTACATAGGATGGTGGGACGAGAGAAAACTTTGCGGACGGCACCTTGGTTGCCGTCGGCTGCGATAGGTCGATGTTCGCGATAATGGTCGTGAAATAAGTCTTATGTTGCCGCACTTCTATAACAGCATCCTTCAGCTAATAGTCCAGACGGCTACGGACTTACCGCCAGACGTCCGAGCCGCAATATCTGGAGCTATTACCGCTGAACCGACCGACACTCGCTCAGGACAGGCCCTCAATATTATCGCGACGAACATCGATCAAGCTGCTGAGAATGAAGGAGCAATTTGTCAAGATACTGGGATGCCGACTTTCGAGGTTCGTGTACCTGTTGGCGTGAATCAAATCGAATTACGGCAACAGATTAAAGATGCAATCGTTGAAGCGACTCGACTGGGAAAGCTTCGGCCAAATTCCGTTGACTCCATTACAGGAAAAAATTCAGGGAACAACCTCGGACCTGGTACTCCGATTGTGCATTTCGAGCAATGGGAGTCTCCGAATATCGAAGTCCGCTTATTGTTAAAAGGTGGGGGTTGTGAAAACACGAACGCGCAGTATGCGTTGCCGTGCAACTTGTCACATTTAGGTCAAGCTGATCGCACATTAGAGGGCGTACGTAAATGTATCCTGCACGCCGTCTGGCATGCGCAAGGCAAAGGCTGCAGTCCAGGAGCGGTGGGGGTGTGCGTTGGCGGTGATCGCACCTCGGGATACCTGCATGCAAAGGAGCAGTTGTTCCGGAAGCTAGATGACACAAATTCGGATACCCACCTTGCAGATTTAGAACAATCCATCATGACAACAGTTAACGATCTTGGGATCGGGACGATGGGATTTAGCGGGAATGTGTCCTTGATTGGGTGCAAGATTGGCGCGCTCAATCGTTTGCCGGCAAGTTTTTTTGTTTCAGTCGCGTACGATTGCTGGGCGTTTCGACGTTTAGGTCTCATCTTGGATGGTGAGACCGGCATGATTCGTGAATGGATGTATCGAGATCCGGCTCAACCAACGGTTCCGATGGTGGCGGACGGTCATGGAAACTCGATTTTGACTGGACGTGAAACCGTTCTACATCCTCCGCTTGACGATGCAACCATTCGAGGGCTGCATGTCGGTGATGTAGTGCTGATTACTGGCAGGATGTACACCGGACGGGATCAAGTTCATGCGTATTTGATGGAACACGACCCCCCAGTCGATCTGCAGGGTTCTGCTTTATATCACTGTGGTCCAGTGGTTGTAAGGGATGGCGATCGCTGGAAGATCACCGCGGCTGGGCCTACGACCAGCATTCGCGAGGAACCCTACCAAGGTGAAATCCTGAGACGATACGGTGTTAAGGCTGTGATTGGCAAAGGTGGCATGGGNGANAAAACGCTGGCTGCTCTTAAGGAGACCGGCGCNGTNTATCTCAATGCGATAGGNGGNGCTGCTCANTTCTATGCNCGTACNATCGAGCAGGTTGATGGCGTATCGTTGCTGGACTTTGGGACGCCTGAAGCCATGTGGCATCTTCATGTTCGAGAGTTTCCTGCGATNGTTACAATGGATGCTCATGGTGCNAGCCTACATCATGAGATCGAAGCCGCGTCTGGNCANCAACTCGCCGGTCTGGGAAGCTAACAAAGTCNGCGTCTNTTGCTGNCNTGNTGCAATNTNANCCGCTTGAAGCAAANGCTACCNGCCGGTTATAATTTACTGTAAAGNTAGGAGGNCCNATTCATATGTCGAACGTAGTGAATGTCACCGCNAGTGCAGCATCAAAGATTCAGGCGATCATGGCTGAGGAAAAAAAGGAAAATGCCGGGTTGCGTGTTTTTGTCCAGGGTGGAGGCTGTTCAGGTTTTCAGTATGGCTTGATGATCGAGGAAGGGGNAGTCGACCCAGATTCAGANCGTGTNTTTGAATCAAATGGCGTTAAATTGTTCGTTGATCCTATTAGTATTCGCTATCTNACGGGAGCCGAAGTTGACTTCGTCGATAACTTGACCGGTGGCGGTTTCACTATCAAGAATCCGAACGCCAAGTCCACATGCGGTTGCGGTTCGTCNTTCAGCGCCTAATGTTCACNTGCGGGGAAGTTAACCGTGATTGAAGCCCGCGAAGCCTACCTNAGCCGTCTTCGTCCCGCTGGNAGTAAACGATCGAAAAAGCGGGACTTGATTGTGGATGTCTTCCTGGGCCAAGAAGGGCACCTGAGTGCCGATGACTTGGTTGACATTGTTCGACGTGAAGACCCTCANATAGGTCGAGCCACTNTATATCGAACCTTGCANTGGATGGTTGATGCGGGTATTGCACGGAAAGTCGATTTTGGTGANGGTCGTGCCCGCTTTGAGCATTCCTACCGTCATCCNCGNCANTTTCACCTNATCTGNAGTTCTTGNAACCACTCANNGGAATTTTTGAGTTCGGACATCGAGCAACTTATCGAAGAGGTCACAGNCGCTCGAAACTTTTCTAGTGATAAGAGCGTATTGCAGATCTATGGATTGTGTGAAAANTGTAAGAGTGGACAAACGTCAGCAACTGAGGAACCGGCCACCGAATCGCTATTCGCACGAGATGCCTTGCGTATCGCNCTNGCAACTGAGCGCAGTGGCCTTGATTTTTATACACGCGCGGCCAAGATTGCGAAAGATTCTCGAGCTCGACGTGTGTTTAAAGAATTAGCCGAAGAGGAACATGAGCATCTGTCGACCCTAGAGTCNCGCTATAAAGAACTCATCGAGAAGGAACCTCAACTGGAAACGCGTCCAACATTTTTATTTTTTAAGGGTGCNTCAAGGGGNCTATTTGCGGTGGGAGCAGAGGAATTGAGAAAGACAGGNGTGGATGACAAGAAAGCCCTGATGATTGGAATCAAATGCGAACGGGCTTCGCATCGATTCTTTAAACGCTANGGCGAGCGGTTTGAGGACTCGGAGGGCAAGCAAATCTTTCTTGAGTTTGCTGACGAAGAAAAGACCCATCTGAATTTACTCATGCGGGAATATCGNGCACTNGTGAAAAAGCAAAAAAANCCTGCTGGTCGAATTCGAGAATCTCAGAAGCGAGTACGTCGTGCAAGCGTCTGAGGATCGATAATGCGACAGTTNTCCTGTCGTGCCCTTCCACACGCGTCAATTTTGGACATGTTNAACCNTTGATCGACCTCCACCTGCACACNACTGCGTCGGATGGATTTTATTCNCCNTCTGAACTCGTACAGCGGGCGAATAAGGCNAAGNTCCGNACGATCAGTGTCACAGACCANGACACCATGGCNGGCGTGAGTGACGNGATTGCNGCGTCCGCAGCATACGGCATCACAGTNNTTCCTGGTGTTGNGATTACAGCGGTGTGGCAAGGTCTAGACATCCACTTGCTCGGTTATTTTCTCGATGAGGCTCCGGTTGGATTTCAACAGTTTCTCNCGACGTCCCGCCAAGCGCGNTGGGAGCGTATTCAGACAATTGTGGAACGTCTCGNTNGGCTCGGCNTGCATATTAGTNCGGATAGCATCCTAAGNCAGCAGNCAGACCCGCTTGGANCGCTTGGTCGACCCCATGTCGCNCGCGCACTCATNGAGGCNGGANACGTCAAAACAATTCGAGAGGCCTTTGACCGCTGGCTCGCTGCTGGTCAGCCCGCATTCGTGCCACGACACAGTCCATCACCCCGTTCAGTCATTGAGATGGTCGCAGCTGCCGGCGGGGTGGTTTCGTTGGCTCATCCTGGCTTATTGAAATCTCCCCATGAGTGCCTCTTAAGTTTGGTAGCTGATGGCCTTGGCGCGATTGAGGTCTTCCATAGTCGGCACAATCATTCGACCCAACTCAAGTTTCTCGATCAGGCACGCACCTTCGATCTCGCAGTGACTGGTGGGTCAGATTTCCATGGTCATAAAGATGGCCGAAGTGTCAGGCTTGGCCGGTTTGGATTACCAAGAGACCATTTTTCAATTTTGCAGGAACGCCTAGTGCTTGCTCGCAAGGTGGCAACGAGGTGATTTTCGGTATCGGTGTTTATTGCGCAAGTTGATATGATCAAGTGATGGCAGCTGCATTGGTTACCGCAATGTTGTTATCGATTGGCGGACTCATCTTGAGTGCGCTATTTGGCTATAGTGCTGCCGATTCGGATGGTGTAGCTCGTCACGTCAGCCTCGCTATCTTTATCACGATGGTGACTTTGTTAACTCATTCGATGGCAATGTTCTATCTGATTGGGAAAGGCAAAGCCATTCGTGAAGCTGTAACTGAAAATGCATTGCCGCAAAAGTTTGTGGCCGAAGTGTCGCGTGTGCGGCGGCCAGTATTTTCAATCGGTACGCTTGCTATTGGTATCACGACGGTTGCGGCTCTCATAGGTGTGACCGTTGATACGCATGCCTTGCCCGTTTGGCTCCATTCGGTGCTGGCTTACCTGGCCATCGGTGCCAATCTTGCAACGTTACGCGTGGCAATTACCGCTTTCACCACGAGTTCACGGATCGTGGATGAAGTAAATCGCTTGCTTGGAGACTAAGGGTCTTTCCATGGGTGATGTGGCAGCCTGATGAATCAAATGAATGTTCCCGGCGTATGAGTCATACGCTCTTGCTTTTTGATATCGACGGCACGCTAATATTGTCAGGCGGGGCAGGGTTACGCGCTCTAAATAAGACTTTTCACGAACTGTTTCAGGTTCAGGATGCCTTCACTGGTATTACAACTGCTGGTCGGACCGATGGCGAGATTATTGATGAGGCTCTTAGGAAGAGCCAGATCACATCTACCGAAGCCGTGCTTGTGGAGATTCAGCGGAGATATGAAGGCCGATTCACAGAAGAAATTCAATTGCCAGGTCCGCGGAAAGGCATCATGCCAGGCGTTGAGGATCTCTTAAAGTTCTTATCTGTTCGGCGAAACGTTACTCTTGGATTGCTAACGGGCAACTTTCAGTCGACCGCAAAAATCAAGCTCGACTATTTTGGGTTAAGTCATTATTTTTTGTGCGGAGCCTATGGCAGTGATGCTCTTCACCGGAACGCTCTCGTTGACATTGCCAAGCAACGCGCAAAACTGCTTGGCATCGAAATTTTATCTGCCAGAGATATATTGATCGTGGGGGATACTCCGCTCGACGTAGCTTGCGCCAGAGCCGCTGGGTCAAAAATGGCCGCAGTCGCTACTGGACAGTTCGATGTGGTTGCACTTGAAAAGGCTGGTGCAGAAATTGCGTTGGAGGACCTAAGGGACCGCCAGCCATTCCTCGAACTGCTGGAAGAGCCTTAAGAGTGCCAATTCTCCATGCCATTGTTAGTGGCACCCAAATGACCAGTGCGATAATTGGTGGCCTCTATAAACAGACCACCAATTACCTAACTAGATGATTTTACTGGCAACTGTTATTCGACGGTGAACGTGACTTCTGCGCTCATACCTTCGAGTGTCCGGTGTTCACCATCCCCAATCTGTAAACAGATGCGGTGAGGTCCGGGTTCGAGTTGCATCTCAATCGTGTTTGAACCGTCACCAAAATGTACCCATGGGGACGCTTGCGGGATGATTTCACCTGCCGGTAGACAGTCGGTGTCGAGGCCGATGTGGTGGTGACCGGCACCCTCGTGCACTGTCAGCGGATCAGTGATTGGTTCAATCGTGAAATGCTCGTGACCGAATTCCAATGTCACCGGGCTACTGACCGTACTGCCTTCCTCAGGAGCAATAAAGAAGACTCCGGGTGTCATATCCATCGAAGCTTCTTCAGGGGCCGCTTCCGCTTCTTCCGCTTCTTCCGCTTCTTC
>NZSH01000071.1 GCA_002696705.1 Woeseiaceae bacterium
TCGTCAGACAAACGTTGTGCAATAGCACGGTGTCTGAACTAGTTTGATATCAAGTCCTCAAGTTTGATTTCGGTGAGTTCTCCTGCATCTAGGTCGGTCAAGCCTGTGGCAATGGCATCGCGATCACCCACGACCACGGTAGTCACCTGGTCCGGGGCAAGATACTCTTGAGCCACACGCCTGACAGTTTCCAGATCTACCAAATTCACCGACGGCACGACTTGCGTAAAATAATCATCGGGAAGCTGATAAAGTGCACTCCGCGCAAATCCTTGAGCCACTTGCGACGCTGTCTCAAACCCGCGCGGATATCCTCGAGTCAACGCGGCTTTCGCCTGCACCAGTTCTTCATCCGACACAGGATGAGAATCTCGAATGTGACGAATCTCCTTCAGCACTTCCCGAATCGACTCACTCGTAGCGTCTGTCTGAACACTAAGGGCCGCCATAAAATCTCCCGCATAGCGACAAAATGTAAACCCTGTGCTCACGCCATAGGTATATCCTTTATCCTCACGTAAATTGAGATTGAGCCGACTAACAAATTGCCCGCCCAAGATGGCATTTAACACACGCAACGCATGATAATCCGGAGTATCGCGTGACACGCCTCGATGTCCGATCCGCAACTCGGACTGGGCTGCCCCTGGACGATTCATGACGATTAACCGCTCCCGTTGCGTTCCTTCTGAATGCGCTTCACACCGCGTATCAAGGTCTGCCGTCCGAGTCTCAGGTGTGGCACACCACATTTCGAAGGCAGTCGCCGCCTGGTCCAGTAATTGCTCTGCTGGCATCGCTCCCACGAGAATCAGCGTAGCCTTTGCAGGCTGATAGAACTCGCGATGGAAGTCCACAACGTGATCGCGTGTTAACGTCTGGATCGACGCTTCGGTTCCAGATGGATTATGTCCATACGGATGATCACCGTACAGGGCCTCGACCATAATTCTGTTCGCGTTAGCGGAAGGCACATCTCGCAACTGCACCAACTGGTCGAGTCGTAATTGTTTTACCCGTGTGAATTGTTCTTCATCAAACGTTGGACAGGTCCCCAGTTCTGCAAGTAAGGTCAACGCTTGACCAGTAAATCTTGAGAGCGACGTCATTCGCAATTGCGTGGCGTCCGCTGTAACGTGGCGGTTGAATCTTGCACCAATCTGGCGGAGGGCCTCCTGCACTTCAAGCGCGGACCTGGAACCACTGCCTTCGTCAAGAAGATCAGCCGTCAACGAGCCGAGCCCGCCGTGATTCTCCGGGTCGGATGCCGATCCACAATGTAGCAACAGACACGCGCTTACCACGGGCATAGCCCCGTGTTCGACGGCCCATATCGTGAGTCCGTTTGCCAGTGTGTGTTTCACTGGTCGCGGGAATGTAAAAAGTGGATCCGGTCCAACCGGTGGCAATTCGGTGCGATCAACAGACATTACTTCACCACCGCCCGTTCGGACTCCCGAAGAGCTAGCTCAGGATGATCATGCGGCACCACGCTAAGAGCCACACGACGTTCCTTGCCAAAATAGCGAGCAGCTACGCGCTGAATGCTGTCAGGGGTGACAGATTGATAACGCGCGAGGTCCTGTGTAATAAATCCAGGATCGCCCGTGAACACATTGTACGCATTTAGTTGATCTGATTTACCACCAAAGCCGCCCACGTGCTGTAACGAGTACACAAAATTCGCTTCGAACTCTATTCGGCTGCGTTCCAGTTCGTTGTGAGTCACACCGTCCTGGATGAGCCGCTCTAATTCGACCGAGATCGCGGCGTCGAGTTCAGTCAGGTTATGCCCAGGAGCTGCCGTGGCTATGATCTGGAAGACTGACGACAACTGGCGAGACGACTGGATGACGGCGACCTCAGTGGCAATGCGCTGGTCTCGAACAAGCGCACGATGTAACCGCGATGATTTGCCAGTCGATAAAATGTCAGCCAGTAAATCGAGATCCGCATCGCCCGCATCAAACATGGCTGGACTGACCCAAGATAGGTACAACCGTGGCAGTTCGACCCGATCGGCAAGCAGGAGCCGCTGCTCGATTCGAGATTCCGGTGAGCTTTCCAACGCTAATTCCGGAGGTTTCGAACCAGCTGGAATTCCAGCAAAGTAGTGCCTCGCTAAATCCAGCGCATGCTCCGTATCGATATCTCCGGCTAAGGCTAGTGATGCCTGATTCGGACGATAGTGCAACTCACAAAATTTCTGCACATCGTTAAATGTCGCATCCGTCAAATCTTCGACGTGCCCGATGGTCATCCATGAATACGGATGCGATGAAGGGAATAGGGCTGCCGCATTCACCATTCCAGCAAGTCCGTACGGACGGTTTTCATAACTTTGTCGGCGCTCGTTCAGCACTACATCACGTTGATTTTCAAACTTCTCAGGAGTTAATGCCGGCAACAAGTACCCCATCCGGTCGGATTCCATCCATAACGCCAGATCGAGAGCATTGGTTGGAACCACCTCCCAATAATTCGTCCGCTCACTACTGGTTGAACCATTCAGTAGGGCACCTGCTTCTTGCAACGGATGAAAGTAGCCTCGATCGTAATGCTGGGATCCTTCAAACATCAGGTGCTCAAAAAGATGGGCAAAACCAGTGCGACCTGGACATTCGTCCTTAGAACCAACACGGTACCAGACGTTAACTGCCACAATAGGGCAGCCGTGATCCTCATGAACGAGTACATCAAGGCCATTCGGTAACGTGTGCTGGGTATACGGAATCTCCATCCGATATGCTCCTTAGAACAGCACTTTCCTAACAACGCTGGTTTTCCCTCGGGTACGACTCCGGCATGCCATGAACAAATTAAAAGTGAGATCTATTCTCATTTTTTGCTTGCCTTCCAGATTCTTAAGGAATTAGACTATAAAAACGATACTGAGACTAGGTCTCATTATATTCTGCCCCATCGTTAAAACCCTTTAATCGGATTGGAATGCTAACCGTGAATCTACTTCGTCGTAGTCAAAGTAAAAGCGTACTAAAACTAGAACCCCTCTCCACCTGTTTACCTAGTGCCATATTAGCAGTAACCCTTGTGGTTGGTCTCAGCCAAGTCATATTGGCAACAGGTCTTTCCGCGCAAGAGGCCCCGCCTACACCTAACGATCAAAAATCCGTCGACGCGCTCGAAACAGAAATGGAAGAGCTGAGAGAAGAACTTGCCCGTCTTAGCCTGACCAATCTAAACGACGAAGCCAACGACCTGGTATCTGATGTGAACTCAACTGACGAACTCCAAGAAGACATCCAAGAACTGCAACGCCAACTCGCGTTACTGGCTGCCGAGGTCGAACAGCTTCGCAGTGGTGAACAAGAGGAAGCCCTCACCGCCGATCAGGCACGTGCTCTAGGTGTAGCACCATCAGCGGCCTCGATCTACGAGCGAGAAGATTCGGGCGTCTCGATCGCAGGATACGGAGAGATGCTTTATGAAAACTACGCTGGTAAGACCGAGGCCGGTACGACAAGCGCCAAGGGCACCAAGCTCGACTTTCTGCGGCACATTTTTTACATGGGTTATCGATTCAATGACAAATTCTTATTCAATTCCGAAGTCGAGATCGAACATGCCGATGAAATTTATCTTGAGTTTGCCTATGTCGATTACCAGGTTCGCGACAACCTGACCTTGCGTGGAGGGATGCTCCTAATCCCCCTTGGTCTCGTCAACGAATTTCATGAACCCAATGTCTTCATGGGTGCGCGCCGTCCTCAGATCGAGCGTCGCATCATTCCGACGACGTGGCGAGAAAATGGTGTTGGCATCCTCGGAACAGACCCATCCGGCAAGTTCTCCTACCGAGCGTATGTCACGAACGGATTCAATGGAGCGAAATTCAGCACCTCAGGCCTCCGCGGTGGGCGACAGAAGGGTCGCAAAACAATGGCCAGCGACATGGGGTTTACTGGTCGGCTCGATTTTGCACCCACACCAGGAGTGTTTTTTGGTGCCGGACTCTATCGCGGCGGTTCGGATCAAGGACAATTTACGGTTGATGGAAGCACAGTGGACGTAGCCACGACGATTGTCGAGGTGCACGGTCAAGTGCAAGTTCGAGGATTCGACCTCCGAGCCATGGGCGCTCGTGCAAGCCTGGACAATGCCGCTGGCCTCAACAAAGCTCTGGAGAAGAGTTCTTCTGCAGGCGTCGCCGAGAGGATGCACGGTGGATACCTCCAGGTTGGGTACGACCTGCTGTCACAGACGAACTACACTGTCGGCCTGACCCCGTACTACCGGTTTGAAGCCATTAACACACAGGCCACTCTGCCATCGACNTGGGTTGCCGATAAAGCACAGGATGGCACCTTCCATACAATNGGNGTNGAATTAAAGCCCGTCCCGAACGTCATTCTGAAGGCAGATTACGAGGTTATTCGTAACGCTAAGCAGAGTGGTAGGAATCAGTTCAACCTCAACTTGGGCTATGCATTCTAATCGCTACCCTGCTGTTTACGTCGCGCTCTGGTGCACATTCATGCTACTCAGCATGGGTGGAGCCAGCGCAGACGCACAACTGACGCGCAGTGAATTACTCGCTGATGCCTACCCCGAGGCGGAGGCTCAGCTTGAAACAATTTTTCTCACGTTTGAACAAGTTACAACGATTGCCAAGCTGTCTGGCAATCCTGTGCCCTCCCCCGTGATTGCCAGATATTTCATCACTCGGGCTGGACGATTGATTGGGCGCGCATATGTCGATACACACGTCATTCGAACCAAGCGTGAGAGCCTGTTAATCTCACTCAACCATCTTGGTCAGGTGTTGCGAATCGATGTCACGGCGTTTCTGGAACCCAGGGAATATCAGGCCTCAAGAACGTGGCTCGACCAGTATAACCAGCACGCACTCAGCGACGACCTGCAAATTCAAAGAGCGATTCGCGCTGTGACAGGCGCTACACTGACCGCCCGCGCCACCAACCAAGCTGTGCGCCGAGTGCTCGCCATTGACCAAGTGCTACAGAACGATGTTGCACCATGATGCATATTAAAGGGTCTCTGTGAGTCCGTGGCAAAAATGGTCCCTTCACGGATTGATTCTGGTGAATGCCGGAAGTGGAGTGGCCTACCTGTGGATGCGTTACTTCATCGACAATACCGACCCGTTCAGCGTCATCAATCATCCACTTGAACCGGTCATGCTGCAGGCTCACCTGCTCAGTGCGCCACTATTGCTGGTTGTGTTTGGCGTTGTGTTCCAATCTCACGTCGCACAACGCATCGGAGAGCACTCTTTGCCGAACCGTCGATCGGGCTGGCTGTCGTTACTTACTTTCGGCTTGATGACATTCTCAGGCGTGTTGCTGCAAACGCTCACAGACCCAATCCTTCTTCGCGTAACACTCATCGTCCACCTCGCCAGTAGTGGATTGTTTGTCATTGGCTACATCACGCATCTCTGTATTAGCGTCCGCTTGCTTCGCACGACAAGCCGGCCTCCCGTCTGGAAGAAGGTGTCCTCCTAAGGCTGATACAGCTTCAGACTGTAGCTGCCGTCGCAGACACCTGGTCATAGCTAGCGATGGACACCTGTGCCGCTAACTGCGTCGCGGCATCGGATAAAGCCTGCGCTGCTGGCGAGTCAGGTTCGCCGAGCACAATCGGCTCACCTTCGTCACCACCGACACGAATGGGTTGGTATAGAGGTATTTGACCCAAATACGGAATCTCGAGTTGGTCCGCAACAGGTACACTCCCTCCCTTCCCAAAGATGTCGCTTTCGTGACTGCACTCAGGACAGATAAAATGACTCATGTTTTCCAGTAAGCCAAGCACGGGAATATTTAATTTCTTATACATGTGGACAGCTCGGCGGGTATCAGCCAGCGAGACAGTCTGTGGTGTCGTCACCACCACCGCACCAGCGACTGGCACGGTCTGACTCAAACTCAGAGCGATGTCGCCGGTCCCGGGCGGCATGTCCACAACCAAATAATCCAGTTCACCCCAGTGCACTTCCCGAAAGAATTGCTGGATAATGCCATGCAGCATCGGCCCACGCCAAATGACGGGTGACTCCTCCTTCGTCAAGAATCCCATCGAGACAACGCTGAGACCGTACTTCTCTGCCGGTATGATTTTTTTCCCGTCGGTCGACAGCTGCTTTTGCACGCCCAGCATGATCGGCACATTTGGACCGTAAATATCAGCATCCAAAATACCAACTTTCCCACCAAGGCGAGCGAGCGCGCAGGCTAAATTCACAGAGACTGTCGTCTTGCCAACACCACCTTTACCAGCACCAACAGCGATCACGTTCTTCACTCCTTCCAGAGGAGCTGGCCCTTCCGGGCCTCCCGCAGCTGAGCGCACATTCGCGGTCATTTCAACACTGACACCGGTAACTCCAGCCAACTGCCGCACCGCAGCCTCGGCTTGTGCCTTCATCTCATCCTTCACCGGACAGGCGGGGGTCGTGAGTTCAATGGTGAACCCCACATGCCCACCATCTTCAATGCGCACCTGTTTAACAAACCCCAAGCTCACAATATCTCGATGAAGGTCTGGATCCACTACAACTTTTAAAGCTTCCAGAACAGCTGCCTCGTCGATACCTGATGTCACCGCTTCGCTCCCTTCAGCGCAAACACTGCTGGCTCTAAGCCAACACTTATTCTATTGAATTGACTCCGATTTGTACCTCAACCACCGTGGTAGCCGCGTAGTTCGGAGTAATCTCAAACCTAAAGATGGCACCCGAAGAAATTCCAGGTGGCACCATCAACCGGACTTCGGAAGAGCACGACTTCGAACCCGAACCATAACATACTGCGCACAACTCCCCCCAAATTTCACCCCGTCCACCACACAGCACACAGGTACATTGTACCGGAACATCCAGTTGGATCGTGGTTCCGTGGTGAGCCTGTTGCGATGTGATCTGCACATCGGCTTTCAGTGGCATGAGGTCGCGATCCTGATCCACAAACACACATCTTGCACGATCGGCGATCGCCACCACAGAAGGAAAATCAATGTCGATCTCATCAGCAATCAGCGACTTATGCAGCGTCCGCTGCATGAGAGATGGATGCACGAAACGTTTCAAACCTACTTGGGTTTCGCTACTATCGACAGACCCGACCTCATACGCATGCTGAACCGTTCGCCCGAACTGTTCGCTCTCTTCAGGACTGGACA
>NZSH01000072.1 GCA_002696705.1 Woeseiaceae bacterium
GTCAGCGATATAGGCAAACGTTGAAAAGTCGCTTATGACCCTGCCGAACCCAATCTGACCTTGCTGATAGTAGAGACCGAAACAAAGTGAGTGCTTAACCGACTGTCTAACCACATCTAGCGATCGCCCTTTGGACCAGTATGTATTGACGAGAAAATCGTGAATAGCTGGGACGTCAAGGCGCATCTTGTCGGTGCTGATCTGATAATCGCCGTCTTGCCAGAGGGTCATCGCTGTTCTCCAGGAAAGTCGTCTCAGTTGATATTGGAATCGATCACGCGTTGCCGAATGGTGAAAACCTCTCGTTCGTCAAGGCTCACGCTGACGTGCACCCAGTGAACACTAGGGAAGCCAAACGCTTCTACTCGTGTGAAGTTGTTGATGACTCTCCCGGTTTCTGGTTCTCGCAACGGTTTATCAACTCTGAAGATGTGCGTATCGCCAGTGGCAAGAACAACTGGACGTCCGAAAGCAATTGTTGCTTTAGCTAGTGGACCGTAAAGGCGTTCAAGGCCTGGCCGTGGCGCCAGACAGCCTTCACACAGCAGATTGACTACTGGGGGGTTGCCAGATACGACCCACGGATCTGCCTGCATCGCGAGGAATAATCCTGGACTATTGATCGCCGTGGCTCGCTCAAAGGCTCGATCAATCCAGGCTAACGCGGCATCCATGAGTTCGGATTGCATTTTGATCAATTCGGTAGATTCGTTACCGGTCAGCACGATCAGATGAATTGTCGCGAAGACAATGCCGTGGTGTTCCCAGAGAGCGTTCTCAACCATGGCTGGAAATTGAGGGTCGGCTGCCTGTGTTTCGACGGTCAAGGTGCGTCCACCAGTGGTTTGGGTTGGCTCGGGATAGAACGTTGCTCTCAGGAAGCTGAGCCGTTCGACTTCATCGAACCCGCCCGCTAGTGTGGTCCCGCAGTCGAACCAGTCGTTATCGCCAGGAGTAAAGATGAAGGGTGCATCGAAACCTTGGTAGAGATTGAAGCGTCCTTGAATAATTTTGTCGGAACAAGGACTCTGCGCTGTTGACCGGATATCGCCAACGTGAAGAACCCACTGTAGATTCTTGTGACCGTTCACATCTTCGATCAGACGTTCGAATTTTGGTACATGCTCTGGCGGATAAGGGTTATCCCCGATGAGGGCGAACTCAAAAGAGTGTGAATCAGTCTGCGGTGCTATCTGTGCTGGGCGTGCGGATGGTTGGCATCCGATGCATAACGTAGTGAGAAGCAGGGTAGCGACACGTCGTTGATTCACAGGACACCTATTCAGATCTGAGCGGTAGACTCAATGACGGCACTTGATGCACATGCAGATAGTCGTGTACCAAGTTCAGTTCGACGATCTGTCGAGGAGGTTGGCTGACAGCAATCAGTTATTGACTGTAGCCATGCACTCGATTTCAAGCTCCGCATCATATGCGAGTGCGGTCGAACCAAATGCACTCCGTGCGGGAAAATGTTCTGGAAAAAAGGTTACGTACACTTCATTCATGGCAGACCACTGACTCATGTCCGCCATAAACACCATGCATTTAACTACTTGATTCATGGATGAGCCGTTTTCTTCCAGCACGGCTTTAATGTTTTCCATTGTTTGTCGTGTTTCGGCTTGAACCCCGCCTTCTACGACACTCGTTGCGCCAGGTTCGGCACCAAGCTGTCCGGATACGTAGAGCATATTGTCAACTCGAACTGCAGACGAGAAGGGTAACCCTGGTGGGCCAGGGATGTACTCCACGTCTGGGTCAGGGCGCGGCGAGTTCGCGTCGTTGCTATTGTCAACGATATTGGGAGCAAACTCGCATCCGACGTTTCCAAGGGCAAACACGATGATAATCGCAGGAGCGATTAAAGCACGAGTTACATACGACATGAGTAGTTCTCCTTATTTTGCAAATTTATCGGCACACAAATTATAAAGCCAGGCGAAGATGGCTCCCCCAACTGCGCCGTCCAGCAGTCCGTATAAGGTACCAATAAGTACTTGACCAAAACTTGCAGTTGCCTGATAGCCAGGATAAATCGAAGTGACTATATCGAGGGCTGCTTGTCCGTAACCCGACCAAAGCAAGTTTCCAAGGCCTAATACAAAGATGGCTCCTCCCCAGAACAATCCAAACGTTACAGCCGTAGCCTTGACATTAAACTTCATGGTTTAAACCTCCTTTTAACCTTAGTAACTTAATGGAGATATTAGCTTTCTTGTGCTGCAGCGCACGGTCATGCTGGACATTTTAGATAGAAAATCCTCACGATTGTAGGTGGTTCTTCCAGCGGACACAACACTCTACCCTCATCCTCTTTTTTAACAACTTCCACCTACTCTCTTGTCGCCTAGCGTGAAATCCTAAACAATGATGCAATGCCTGAATCGACTAATCGTTCAGGGGCTGATTCCAACGGTCCTACTGAGGTGGTTGGAGAAACAGCTTCTCTCGACTTTATAAGAAAAATCGTGGCTGAAGATGTCGCGTCGAAGAAGAATGACGGGCGTGTCATAACGCGCTTTCCACCAGAACCCAACGGGTATTTGCATATTGGACATGCGAAATCGATTTGCTTGAATTTTGGCATAGCGGCCGAACACGGCGGGATGTGTAACATGCGTTTCGACGACACGAATCCCGCTAAGGAAGAAGTTGAGTATGTAGAGGCCATCAAGAAGGATGTGGAATGGCTTGGGTTTGACTGGACTGACCGCTTGTGCTTTGCTTCTGACTATTTTGATCAACTGTATGAGTACGCGGTGCAACTAATTAACGCTGGTAAAGCGTACGTAGACAGTTTAGATGCAGAAGAAATCCGCACATATCGAGGCACCCTACAGGAAGCTGGCCGCAATAGTCCCCACCGAACCCGATCTACCAGTGAAAATCTTCTACTGTTTGAAAAGATGCGTGCTGGAGAGTTCGAAGACGGTTCACATGTTCTCCGCGCCAAAATTGATATGGCCTCGGGCAATATTAACATGCGTGATCCCACGATTTATCGGATTCGCCGTACATCACATCATCGCACCAAAGACCGTTGGTGCATCTATCCCATGTACGATTTCACCCACGCTTTATCAGACTCGATTGAAGGAATTACGCATTCACTCTGCACGCTGGAATTTGAAGATCATCGTCCACTTTATGACTGGATTCTCGATGAGTCGACCGTACCTTGTCATCCTCAGCAAATTGAATTTGCACGATTGAATCTTACGTACACGGTTCTCAGTAAACGTCAACTCCTGCAGTTAGTCCAAGATCAACATGTGACGGGCTGGGATGATCCACGACTGCCAACGATTTCTGGAATGCGCCGTCGGGGTTATCCAGCCGCTGCGATACGGGTATTTTGTGACCGCATTGGCTTGGCCAAGCGGGAAAACGTCATTGACATTGCAGCGCTTGAGCATGCGGTGAGGGAAGATTTAAACCGACATTCGCCACGTGTGATGGGGGTGCTGCACCCACTTAAGGTCGTCATTGAAAACTTTCCTGAAGATCAAGTCGATGAAGTTGATGTCATTAATAATCCAGAGGATGCGACTGCAGGCACACGGAAAGTGCCATTTTCTCGTGAGCTGTACATTGAGCGAGACGATTTTCACTCAGATCCACCAAAAAAATTCTTTCGCTTGGCACCAGGACGTGAGGTGCGGTTGCGTTGCGCATACTTCATTAAATGTGTCGGGGTTGTTAGGGATCCAAAGACGGACGAAGTGACTGAATTACGTTGCACTTACGATCCGGCTACCCGTGGCGGGTCGTCCCCAGATGGGCGTAAGGTAAAGGCGACTCTGCACTGGGTTTCCGTAGCCCATGCCGTTGAGGCTGAGGTCCGGCTATATGATCGACTGTTCTTGGATGAACATCCCGGTGAAAACAGGGACTTTCTTGAATCACTCAATCCTGACTCTCTCAAAGTTATTCGGTCGTGTCAGGTTGAGCCCAGCCTCAAGAAGGCACAATCTGGGAGTCGCTACCAGTTCGAACGACTTGGGTATTTTTGTGTGGACATTGATTCGACAAACAATCGTATCGTCTTCAACCGTACTGTGTTACTTCGTGATACCTGGGCTAAAGTCCAGCGGTCAATGCAGGCAAAGCGCTAGGCGCGTGTTACGCACGGTCGCGTACAGGAATGGAACCATGACTGGATTATTACTGTTTGCTCTCTTGGTCGGTTTTCTATTACCACTACAAGCGGGTATCAACTCACAATTGAGACTTCACATGGGCCACCCGCTTTGGGCGTCCTTGGTGTCGTTTGCTGGAGGCACCCTTGCCCTAGTTTGTCTGCTTGCATTGAGCCGTGTATCGTTGCCGCCGGTTGGGTGGTTTGAACGCGTGCCCTGGTGGCAGTTGACTGGTGGATTGCTTGGTGCGCTGTTTGTAACGGCTGCGCTCATGCTCGCGCCCCGGCTTGGGGCCGCCACCTTAGTTGCCTCAGTGGTAGCTGGTCAAATGGTTGGATCTNTGNTTNTTGATCACTACGGNATTGTGGGATACCCNCAACATGACCTCAGTGTAGAGCGGATNATNGGGATGCTGCTTGTGATTNTTGGCGTTGCGNTGATTCAGTACAANTAGAGGTGCATAAATGAGTGAATCAAGTGGCNTGCGGACAGTGCAACTGTTCGCTACCTGCTTGGTCGAAACTATACGTCCTGCGGTTGGGATGGCGGTTGCTCGCGTGCTNGAACNATTAGGCGTGGCAGTCNAGGTTTCCAATCAGCAGACTTGCTGTGGGCAACCTGCATTTAANGCCGGCGCATGGGACGAAGCCCGTGCCATGGCTCGNNANACGCTCGACACNCTTGAACAGTCAGAANCCNCNATCGTCGTGCCATCGGGTTCGTGNACCGACATGATTNTGCATCGGTACGGGGAGTTGTTGCAGGACGATGCGGTTTACGCTGCTAAGGCAGTGCGGGTGGCAGCNCGCACCCATGAGTTNAGNCAGTTTGTTGTCGAGAAACTCNANGCGCCAGCGCTTGGACGCTGTGTAGATCGNACGCTGGTCTATCACCCNTCCTGCCANCTCTCNCGNGGTCTCGGTATTCGNGAGGCNCCACAACAACTACTGAATGGCATCGAAGGGGCCCAATGCGTTCCCCTCNAAGGAGCNGATGAGTGNTGTGGCTTTGGCGGACTGTTCTCGGTNGAGATGAGCGACATTTCTAGTGCAATGCTAAANCGCAAGCTCGACTCCATCNTAGAGTCTGGTGCGGACACGGTGGTTGCTTGTGATGCTGGGTGTTTGTTGCAGATCGAAGGTGGGTTACACCGTCGAGGCGCACGGGTGTCAGTTTGCCACCTCGCGGAAATTCTNGCGGAGCAAGTGTGACGCAGAGCACGGTGGCGTTTCATCGGCGTGTAACTGATGCCTTGGCAGACCATCAGCTTCGTGTNGCGCTTGATCGCACCACCAACCGTTTTGCCANCTCACGTCTANAGGGTTTGGCATCNCTNCCCAACGTCGAGCACGTGCGNGATCAGGCNCGTGCNATCAGAATGCGGACGCTAGANAATCTNGATAAACAGCTCGAACAGTTTGAAGANGCTGTTGGTGNAGCGGGAGGCCATGTTCACTGGGCAANGAACGCGACCGAAGCGAGTCGCATCGTGCTGGATTTGGCGAAGTCACGTAAAGTTCAACGCGTGGTGAAATCAAAATCNATGATTAGCGAAGAGATCGAGCTCAATAAAGCNTTGATTGATGCCGGTCTTAATGTCATCGAATCCGACTTGGGTGAGTACATTATCCAACTGGCTAATGAGANGCCATCTCACATCATTGCTCCTGCTGTCCATAAGACGAAGGAAGAAGTAGGACGACTCTTCGCAGAAAAACTTGGAGTNCCGCTAACACATGATCCCGAGCAAATGGCCAAGATTGCGCGCGAGCGACTTCGNAATGTGTTTCTGAGGGCNGATCTGGGTATCAGTGGTGTGAACTTCGGCGTAGCAGAGACGGGCACAATCGCGATCGTGACCAATGAGGGNAATGCATCACTCACNGTCAGTGCGCCGAGAATTCATGTCGCGATGATGGGTATTGAAAGACTNGTGCCTACNCTTGATGANCTGACTGTCATGTTGGAACTACTNGCTCGTTCNGCTACGGGACAGAAGCTTACGGTGTATACCGATNTGCTCACAGGTCCCAGACATGATGANCAGGATGGTCCAGAAGANTTACATGTGGTGCTACTTGATAACGGTCGAAGTGGTTTACTCGGCACCTCGATGGCCGAGGTCCTAGCGTGTATTCGGTGCGGAGCTTGTCTCAATGTTTGTCCGGTTTACCGTGAAATCGGAGGACATGCTTACGGCAGTGTTTATCCAGGTCCAATTGGTGCTGTTCTGACACCGGCTATTGGTGGCTTNGAACNTTGGGAAGCACTACCGATGGCGAGNTCATTATGCGGTGCATGCCGTGACGCTTGTCCCGTGCGCATTGATTTACCGCGCATGCTTCTAGAACTTCGNGCNAAGCGAGCCAACGCCAACCGTCTTCCCCTGTGGCTCAAGNTTGGGCTAAAGNTCTACGCCGCAACCGCCACGCGNCCTCAACTTTTTCGAGTAATGGTAAGTGTGAGCCGGTGGGTTTTAGGGAAATTTAGTNCTGGTGGGTGGTTACGATGGTTNCCATCACCTCTTTCAGGCTGGACGNNCTCTCGAGATTTTCCAGTATTTGCGGACCAATCGTTTAGTGAGCAATGGCAGTCGAGGNNTACNAACCGATGAGTCTAGACAGTCGTGCGGCNATTCTCAGTCAAATTCGGCAAAGCCAGACACGATTGGAGGAGCNAGTTCGTAATAAAGTCNAGGCAGAACCCATCGGTGATACCCGAGGTGATTCCGAGAACCTCGTCGAACGCTTTAGCCGGGAGGCTGAAGTGGCCGGTGCTCAACAACATCGTGTTNTNNGGCAAGAAGATGCTGTTGAAGTTGTCCATCAAATCTTATGCGANAACNACGCCTCGGATATATTGGCTTGGAATTCAACTGACNTGTTAATGGGAGAATTAAATAAGACCTTAATTCGGCGTGGATACCGNTTNCTNGATGCCGTGNTGCCTAAATCGGCCGACGAACGAAAGNTCAAGTTGGGTCAACTCGCACAGGCTCAGGTTGGTGTCACAGGCGCCCTGGCAGGCATTGCTGCTACAGGCACAGTAGTCCTGGCGAGCGGTCCTGANCGGGCACGACTCGCATGGTTGCTACCCCCTGTGCACGTTGTGTTGTTATCATCACANTCCATCTATCCGACTCTCTCGTCGTTTTTTTCNGNACGCGAGGATTGCGTCCGTCGCAGTAGTCATGTGGCATTTGTGACTGGACCTAGTCGGACAGCGGACATTGAGCAGACCCTAACCAGAGGGGTTCATGGACCAACCAATGTTCATATTGTGCTAGTTGATTAGTTCGCATGGAAAAGNATTNAGATGCCGACTGCAGATGGCAAGTTTGGNGTAGGAATNGTTGGNACTGGATGGTGTGCGGCAGCACANCTTCGNGCGTTCGCTGGTAATCCGTATACCCGCGTTGTATTAATGTGCGGGCGCAATGAACAACGAGCAAGGCGAAAGTTGAAGGATTTTGGTGCGGAAGTAGCTGACGTGTCCTTCACACGTAAGTATGATGATTTNCTCTCTGCAGAGGATNTCGACATTNTAGCGATTTCAACACCGAATCATCTGCACGCTGAGCAAGCTATCCAAGCAGCACAAGCGGGGAAACACTTCGTCCTTGAAAAACCAACAGGCTTGGATGTCCGAGAACTCGCAAAAATTGGAACGGCCGTACGCCGTGCGCAAGTGCGCACGATCGTCTCGTTCGTGCTGCATTACAATCCGTTTCTGAAGTTTGCGTACTGGCTGCGAGAGTCAGGTCGACTCGGGGCAATTCGGTATGTTCGTTGCCAGTACCTTTCGCGAATATTGGAATCCTATCCTGGCTGGTCTTGGCTAAAAACAGCCANAAGTGGNAGGAGTCATTTNNTGNCCGCNGGATGTCATGCTGTNGATGCNNTNCGTTGGTGNTCTGGACTTGAACCAACGGCAGTGAGTGCGTATCACACNCAATTCACGAAGGGGTATCAGTGGCCAACNTCGATCGTAGTTAATTTNCAGCTTGGACGTCGNGCGATCGGACAAGTTGTCAGNTCGACTGANTACATGATGCCTTATACATTTGGTGTTGAACTCATGGGTGATCGAGCCACACTTAGNGATGACACGATTTTTTGGAAGGACNANCCTATCGATCTTGATGAGTTNCNNCANGCNAANCCCTTTCCTGAAGTTACGTTGAAGCNAGNTCGTGCGCTTGATGGCAGTTCGACGATTCGAATCGACTGCGAGATGCCGGCCTCGGGTAATGTTCGGAGTCANCCCTTTCAAGGTGANATTGACGAATTAGTAAACTGTATACGTCAANATAGGGAATCACATCTTAATGTCTTCGACGCGCAGAAAACCATGGAGGTNTGTTTGGCTGCGGATCGTTCGGCAACTAACANTGGGCGAACAGTAANACTTCCCCTTATCAAGCAGACTGGCGACTAANTTNCTAAGTGTTTTGTGAGAATGAANTTATAAAATGNCAAATTCCTNGGAATNNTTNGTCGAGAGAATCGCAGACCACAACAATCCGTTACGCCAGAATCTTGACCGNGATTATGAAGNGCTCGGTGAACGGCTGNTTCGNCGTGGGATCCAAATAGAATCGTTGGTGGAGAGNGCCAAGACATTCGNAGTAGCGTTGCCNTCTTGGGGNGTGGGGACTGGCGGNACTCGCTTCGCGCGTTTTCCAGGNTTGGGGGAACCCCGCAANNTNGAGGAAAAGTTACANGATTGTGCCATTGTCNANCAATTAACTCGAACAACNCCCCATGTTTCATTGCATATTCCNTGGGANAAGTCAGNCGACCTAGCNGCNCTTCNGGCGTTAGCNGCTCGACTTGNCCTNAGCTTTAGNGCAGTAAACTCAAATACGTTTCAAGANCAAGACGGACAATCTCATAGCTACAAGTTTGGAGGACTCACGCANGTCGATNAAGCGGTTCGNCAACAGGCGNTCGAGCATCATCTTGAATGTATTGAAATNGGGCAAGCNTTAGGATCGCATGCAATAACAGTNTGGATTGCNGACGGCGGGAATTTTCCTGGTCAACAGCATGTCAGACAGGCGTTGGAACGCTANATCAGTAGCNTGGANNGTATCTATGAAGCTCTTCCAGATGATTGGAGGATCTTNCTGGAGTACAAGTTGTACGAACCAGCTTTCTACTCGACGGTAGTAAATGACTGGGGAGTGAGTTATTGGTGTGCGCAAACACTCGGGCCAAAAGCACAATGTTTGATTGATTTAGGTCANCATGCTCCACATGTAAATATCGAAATGATTGTGGCTCGTCTCATTCAGTTCGGCAANCTTGGNGNGCTGCATATCAATGACAGTAAGTATGGTGATGACGATCTNGATGCTGGTTCGATCGCGCCATTTCAACTCTTTCTGGTTTTTAATGAATTGATTGNTGCGGCCTNTGAGGGTGTAGACGGTNTTTATCCCGANTACATGCTTGATCAGTCGCACAATGTGACCGANCCGATTGAATCATTAACCATGAGTGCAATTGAAGTNCAGAGAGCCTACGTTAAGGCGTTGCTCGTTGATCGAAAAGCNCTGAGCGCATATCAGGAACAGAACGATGCNATCATGGCNCTTACAACNCTCAAGACNGCGTTTCATGANAACGTTGATCCGATANTGGANATGGCGCGNTACCGCTCACAGGGTGCTATCGATCCGATCNGNGTNTATCGCCGAAGCGGTTACCGGCAGTTAGTGGCATCGNAACGACCTGCCGNAACAAAATCTCGCTCTGGCATCGTCTGATTCAANCGTACGCTGAAANTTGGAGGGGGAAGCTGCAAACCGAGAAGCGGACAAGGGACTATATTGCCGTTGACCTTGGAGCCGGCAGCGGGCGCGTTTTGGTGGGCCGCTTCGGTGAGGCGCATGTTGATTTTGAAGAGTTACATCGTTTTTCAAATAACCCNAGACNCCATGATGGGCACGAACGCTGGAATGTGGGNGAACTTCTTGATGGNNTCACNNCCGGTTTGGCANNGNTANCTNATGGNGGTCGNGACGTNATNTCGATCGGCGTGGATACTTGGGGTGTCGATTATGGCTTACTCGACGGCCGTAAGCGATTAATTGAGGATCCGATCTGTTACCGTGATAATCGCACGGATGGCATTGTTGAGCATGTTCACCAACTGATCTCTCGCGATGAGTTGTTTCGTATTACTGGTCTCCAGACACTCCCGCTTAACACAATTTATCAACTGGTAGCACAGCGCGAGGCTCGTGAATGGCCGCCCACTGCGGCACATCTACTGATGATGCCAGATATTGTGCACCACTATCTGTGTGGCGAATTGGTCGGTGAACATACTATGGCGAGCACAACGCAATTAGCATCGGCCACAACACGGGAATGGGCCCCAGAAGTGTTCGAGTGCCTAGGGTTGCCGTTCGAGGTTATGCCACCCCTGATGAAACCAGGAAGCGCGATCGGTAAACTGCGCTCCCATCTTCAACGCACGTTAGGACTACCGCCCATCGGGGTGGTGGTGCCAGCCACTCATGACACAGCTAGTGCCGTCGTGGGAGCGCCGCTTCAGAATGATTGGGCCTATATCAGTTCAGGGACTTGGTCACTGGTCGGCGTGGAGACGCGTGAACCGTTGTTAACTGAGGCTGTGGCACGTGAGAATTTGACGAACGAAGGAGGATTTGACGGGACCAATCGTTTACTGAAGAACATTATGGGTTTGTGGATTTTGGAATCTTGTAGACGGGTTTGGGCTGATAACGGAACACTGATCGGCTATCAGACACTTGCTGAAGGGTTACGTGCAGCACCTGCTCGGCGTGCGTTTATCGTACCGGATATGTCCCGTTTCTTTAATCCCTCGAACATGCCGGAAGAGGTGCGTGGCTTCCTTCGAGACAGTGGACAGGAAGTTCCGGACGATCCGGCCTGGCTGGCTCGGGTGATTCTTGAGTCCTTGGCCCTTCGCTACGGTTCTATTGTTCGTCGGATTGAACGAGTAACCGGTCGCGCAATCGGTGGCATTCAGATTATCGGCGGTGGCGCTCAGAATAGTTTCTTGAACGAAGCGACAGCTGACGCGACGAATCGCGTGGTTCAGGCCGGTCCAGTGGAGGCCACAGCGTTCGGCAATCTTATGGTACAGGCGATTGCAGATGGTCGCTTTACTGATGTTACTGAAGCTAGGGAGTTCTTAGCTCGACACGTGCCAGTTATACACAGTGAGCCTAGTGAACAGATGGAATGGGCAGAAGCTCGCGAACGTTACGCGCAACTTGAAACCGAATTTGGCTTTTGACGAGAGCCGTCTACATTACAAGGAACTCTATTGCTTGAGTTCGTTTTCATGTTCATGGTCGCTCTCATCGTACGCTACGGTGTCGAGTGACCAGTTCTGTCGGATCAACGTCAACTGAGCCTTCTGACTGAAGATTGACTCTGTGACCGGATGACGAGCGATCCCGTCGCGCCACACAACCAGTGCCTGATCGGTTTCGTTTGCTTGAAAATGGAGCCACCCGCGCATGAAAAACGCCTCACTGGCATGTGAATGATCCGGATGATGATCAATAAATTGATCGAGTAAAGGTATGGCGCGTTCAATGTTCCCACGCTTATAAGCGATCCGTGTTCGTTCCAAATCGGAGTCAGGTCCGGCTGGCGCACCCTCAAGTGCCGCAAGCGCTTTAGACCACTGCCCTTGTAAACGATACGCACGTGACCGTAGAAGTGCTGCATTAACAATTGATGTGGACTGGTTGTCCAATAACGCCAACACGCGGTCTACAGCGCCTTCATCAAGAAGAAGCTCGACATACCGCATGACTGAATCTGAATCTTTAGCGTCTTTTAATTGAGCCATTGTTGGCCACGTTCGGTCATATTCAGGATGCTGGCCGAGGAATTTTACTAATTCGCGCTTAACGAACTGTGGGTCGAGCACTCCGGTTGTTTGTGCAGCCTCACGCCCACGCATGCCTTCGATGCGTCCGAAAATGACAGATTCGACTGGCGGACCGTTCATGATTTCAGGAGTTTCGAGAATCATGTAAGCGTCTTCGTGTCCAGGAGGCATACCGTAGCGGATACCAGAGCCGTCCAGATTATCGATATGGACTGGCACGAAATATCGGTTGATCAAAGTGACAACTGTGGGATCGGAGAACGGACCCGTTCTCACAAAAAGGCCACCTTCTCAGGTGCCAGCTGTTGGAAAGATCATCAAGGGTTTTTTGGATGCGGTGGCTTCGTGACGCGCTGCCTGTTCGTCCTTTCGCCATTCAACTCCGCCTGTCGGCCAGTACAGGTCGGGTGCCCCTCGATCGTCGAATTGGTTCGTTAACACGATGTCTTCAAACGCACTGGTTCTACCTAGTTCTTCGACACGCACGACACGATTCGGTTCGATTCGAAAGAGAAGTCGACCCAACTGCCAATAATCTACGACTGACCATGTCTTTACAAATGGGCGCCGATCGAGTGTCTGTCCGAGTGGTTGCTCCGCGCAAAAGAAACAGACACCTGCGTTTAGCTGAAAAATCGTATGAGGGCTGATAATGAGACGATCTCTGTCCACTCTTGTATCCGGAGAGTGCACAGCGAGAACCTGATTGATATCACTGACCCGCAACTCCGCATTATCAGCCACATCAACCGAAATCGATTTGCCGTCGATGTTGCTAGCAGTGACTCCGGGCAACCTATTTAAAGCTTCGAGTGCCTCCTCCGAAATGGCGGCGCCCCGCAATGGCACTTCGGTTGAGATCTCTGTTGTAGCTGGCTGAATTACTGTTAGGAGTGTCGCTAGAAGAAAAATTGTCATAATTGTTGCATGCTATCGCCACTGTTAATAGCTGTCAACATATTGATACACAGGATGTTAGTAGTCTAACAACACTCGGAGGTAGTGGTCTCGTCGGGTCTATAGAGATTCAAATTACTTGGCGGAAGAGTGACAATGAAGCCGGACGTGGAGCACAAGGTCTAGGTGAGTGAGCGAACTCTTTATTGGCGTACGGTAGTAATAGCTATGACTCGAACCAAACTTGTCGTGTTCAGGCATTCGGCCTTGCGCCTCCTAGGAATATGCACTGCAGTGTTGGTGGTTGTCTTTATGTCGGGATGCCGTAATACAACTATTCCTCCTGCTGAGCTAGACAGGTCAGCGGATTTCGTCGCCACTCCGGCAACATTTGTGGGTAATCAAAAATGCAGCACCTGTCACATGCAGGAAACGCAGCTTTGGTCAAGTTCCCACCACGATCTTGCCATGCAGTCCGCAAACTCGGACACGGTACTTGGCAATTTTAATGAAACAACTTTTACCCATTTCGGTGTTACTTCAACATTTTCAAAGCGCAACGGTGAATACTTTGTAAGGACCGAAGGCCAGGACGGAACACTGGAGCAATATCCGGTTGCCTATACGTTTGGTGTCGATCCGCTTCAGCAGTACCTCATCGAATTTCCAGACGGTCGGCTCCAGGCGCTCAGTATTGCCTGGGATTCGCGCCCAGGTGACGCTGGTGGCCAGCGCTGGTTCCATCTATATCCGGAGGAACGAATTACCTATGATGATCCGTTGCACTGGACTAATCATTACCAGAATTGGAACTTCATGTGTGCAGAGTGCCATTCGACTAATGTCGACAAGAATTTTATTTTTGATGAAGATCGCTATGAAACAACTTGGTCGGAAATCGACGTATCCTGCGAGGCATGTCACGGACCCGCCTCAAACCACGTTGCCTGGGCAGAAGCTGCTGCGGTTACAAGTGAGGTCAATACCGACACATCGAAAGGGTTAACCTTCGAGCTCAAGAACGCGCCGGCAGCTTGGATTATCGACATTGACACTGGCTTAGCAACACGCACTCCTCCCCGTGAAAAACGTACTGAAATTGAAACATGTGCACGATGCCATTCACGTCGCTCGGTTGTGAGTGATCTGTACGTGCATGGACAACCCTTGATGGATACCCATAGTCCAGCATTGCTGGAAGACGTTCTTTACTACCCAGACGGTCAAATTCTTGACGAAGTTTACGTGCATGGGTCCTTTCTTCAGAGCAAAATGTACGCCGAGGGAGTGTCCTGTAACGATTGTCATGACCCGCATAGTTTGCAAGTTCGCGGCACGGGTAATTCGGTTTGTAGTGGTTGTCACCTTCCAGACAAGTTCGACACGCCCGATCATTATTTTCACCAAGTCGGCTCTGCAGGCGCTAGTTGCGTAAACTGCCACATGCCAGAGCGAAACTACATGGTGATAGACGGTCGTCGGGACCACAGTTTGCGGGTTCCTCGTCCCGATCTGTCTTTGGTTTTGGGGACACCGAATGCGTGCAACAGTTGTCACACCGAAGAATCTGTTGAGTGGGCTTTTGCGGCGGTTACTGAATGGTACGGTTCTAACAAACCTGTGGCATCGCACTATGGTGAAGCAATTTATGCTGGTCGAAACGGACTGTCAGGTGCCGGACAGGCACTTAGGCAACTGGCAGATGATCCAGACATGCCTGGAATCGCACGTGCGTCAGCGCTCTCGCTGCTCGAAGGCTACTTCAGCGCAGAGGATTTACCGGTGTTACGACGGGCGCTTCATGACGATGATCCGATAGTTCGGGCAGCTTCGGTATCGGCAAGTGAGGTCCTTCCACCGCCGATGCGTGCAGAATTAGTAGTTCCGCTCTTGTATGACCCTATCCGCGCAGTTCGTTTACAAGCAGGTCGCGTGCTCGCTTCGGTTTCCACAAATGTGTTGTCTGGGAGCCAGGGGTCGAGGTTAAATCAGGTTCTCGATGAGTATCGAGTTTCACAGTTGGTCAATGCAGACAGGGCCGANGCACACCTTAATCTTGGTGTTTTACANACGCAATTGGGCGAGTTCGACGAAGCCGAGCAGTACTATCAGACTGCGTTGAGNCTTGACCCTTCCTTTATGGCGGGCTATCTGAATTTGGCTGACCTGTATCGACAGCTAGAACGNGACNAAGAAGGTGAGGCGGTGCTCCGCGAAGCACTGNCCNNCACGAATGANCCTGCACCGGTTGANCATTCACTTGGTNTGCTACTCGTTCGTCAGAAGCGTTTACCCGAGGCGATNAGAGCTCTTGGACGGGCGGCGGAATTGCGACCGGAGATGGCAAGATATGCTTACGTATACGCAGTGGCACTTGAATCAGTTGGTGATGNGNAGTCCGCACTCNCGGTGTTGTCAGACGCTCACACNCGCGTTCCGGNAAACCGTGATCTNTTGATNGCATTAGTGACGATGCATCGGGAAAGNGGNTCACATGAATCAGCCGTTGAGTACGCTCGTAAGTTGTTCGCACTTACGCCGGAGGANCCTGCNNCTCGTCANCTACTCCAACAACTTGANTCGACACAGCCGTGANGTTCCNGGNCNAAGCCNGNTGTAAAAGTNNAGNAGTNGGTGGGAGTCATACTAAATCNGGTCAGNNGTACTACTAATGCCGTCACTGTTCTATAGAATAGNAGNTGATTAANTNGCAGACAGGCATGANGGCCTGTGCTCGGGTGAGTGGTGTTGGAGTGAGTTCATGACAGGCAGNAATAAGGTAAAAAGCGTCTTTGCCCATGAAATTCTCGATAGTCGGGGCAACCCAACNGTGGAAGTGACAGTCACCGTAGGTGGCGGCGNNNCCGGACGTGCGGCAGTTCCNTCTGGTGCGTCNACGGGTACACANGAGGCNGTCGAGTTACGNGATGGCGACACAANCCGGTACCTTGGNAAGGGAGTCCTACGAGCTGTTGCACACGTTAACACGGAGATACGAGAAACACTGCTTGGGATGGANGTGACAGACCAAGCGAGAATTGATGACACCTTGATTGCTCTAGACGGAACGGCGAATAAATCGCGNCTTGGNGCTAATGCCATCNTGGGAGCCTCCCTTGCTGCCGCGAAGGCAGCAGCAGCTGTTTCTGGNNTGTCGCTTTATGNATANCTGGGAGGCGAAGCGGCTCGCGTGTTACCAGTGCCAATGATGAATGTGTTGAACGGGGGAGCGCATGCTGACAATAACCTCGACATTCAGGAATTCATGATCATTCCGGCACGGGCAGAGACTTTTGCTGAAGCCGTGCGAATGGGCNCAGAGATCTTTCATCATTTNCGGACGGTGCTNCGTGATCGCAAATACAACACTTCGGTTGGTGACGAAGGTGGATTNGCACCGAACTTACAATCNAATGAAGACGCCTTGGATGTGCTTCTGGTGAGCGTGGAACAAGCCGGGTATCGACCNGGNGAAGATGTATTCTTTGCGCTTGATGTNGCGGCCANTGAACTGTATGTAGATGGTCGCTATCGTCTGGTCAATGAGACCGTTGCTGAACGTAGTTCGGCAGACATGGTCGATTGGTGTCGNCACCTCGTCGATAGGTACCCAATCATCTCGATTGAGGATGGNCTTGCAGAGAATGATTGGGANGGCTGGGCGAAGTTGACGGCAGCCCTTGGNNCAAGTGTACAACTCGTGGGCGATGATCTGTTTGTAACCAATACCAAGATGCTNACGCGAGGTATCCACGAAGGTGTCGGCAATTCGATCTTAATCAAGCTCAACCAGATNGGGACNCTTACGGAAACTCGTGCTGCGATTGAGATGGCGCGGCAGGCATCCTACACGGCGATTATCTCGCATCGGTCTGGCGAAACTGAAGATACGACAATTGCTGACGTCGCTGTGGCATACAACGTTGGCCAGATTAAGNCAGGNTCCCTNTCCCGTTCGGATCGNACNGCGAAGTANAANCAACTGCTTCGTATTGAAGGTGAACTGGGCACNCGAGCTGAGTATCNAGGCCTAAGTGCATTCCACNCAACATCCGATACTAGTACTNGTGCATAAGATTCGNTTGCAGNATTTGTTTGTGCTGNTGTTNGGGCTANGCTTGGCTGCCTGCGGGCAGGTGGTTTCCGAAACAGCCCCAGTNCAGGCGGTGAGGCGTGCGAATGACATCATTCTTCCATTAGATGTTGACGTCNTTGACGCNCTCGTGCCTCGGAATGCCACGCTGGCGAGTATTCTGCATTCACATCAAGTCAGNAATAGGAACGTAGCGNNTATNGTTGAGCAAGTTGATGCAGTTTTTGATGTGCGTCAAATTAAGGCCCNGCATCAGTATCGGTTGNTCCAGACGCTCGACGGATTACCTCGTCAGTTCGAGTACCACATCGATTCAGATCGCTTTCTTAGCGTCAAGCANGCTGGATTTAANCCAGATACGTTCNNGGCGGAAATTGTTCNGTACGTCAAAGAGCGAGCTGTANTGGCTATGCGTGGTGATATTGACGAGACACGNACNTCACTCGTTGCNGCCATCAATGATAGTGGNGAACAGGTTCAGCTNGCCATGTCGATGGCGGATGTCCTCGGTGGAGAGATCGATTTCAACAANGATCTGCGACGNGGTGATCGTTTTCAGGTGGTGTTCGAGAAATTTTTNCGGGAAGACCAATTCGCGGGTTATGGNGATGTGCTTGCTGCAGCATTCGACAATAATGGTCGACGNATTAGAGCTTTTCTTTANACCCCGCCTGATGGTAAGCCCGGGTACTACGACGAGAACGGGAATTCGCTCAAGCGACTTTTCTTGCGATCGCCACTCCGCTTTGAGCCCCGCATTACCTCACGGTTTTCACGAAATAGAATGCACCCGATTCTTGGAGAACGCCGAGCGCATCTNGGNGTGGATTATGGNGCACCAACNGGAACNCCAGTTATCGCTGTNGCCAACGGTGTGGTTCTCTCGGCTGCGATGAGTGGGGCTTCAGGNAGAATGGTGCGNTTGCGNCACAGNGGTGGTTACGAAACGTACTATTTACACNTATCATCATTNGNNAAAGGNATACGCAAAGGCGCTCGGNTTGACCAGGGACAANTTATCGGTCGAGTNGGAGCGACTGGGTTGGTNACAGGCCCNCATCTNGATTATCGTCTNAAGAAGAATGGCGTATTTGTCAATCCACTTGTTGANCACCGNAAAATGCCGCCAGGTGATCCNATTCCTNAACAACACCTGTCAGACTTCAAGGTAGCACGCGATCGNATGGCCAGATTNTTTCCAGACGAACTCGTGCTCTCCATTGANGGCACGGTCGATAATGCNCCTTGATTGATGNGNTCAACCCGTNCANNCCAGCTAACCATATGGCNACCATTCATCCGTTTCGGGCCTTTAGGCCNGCACCGGACNTNGCNGCGCGTGTTGCAGCCGTACCGTATGACGTCGTAANCACNNTGGAGGCNCGCAGNTTAGCGGACGCAGANCCATTGAGCTTNCTNANAGTGTTGCGAGCCGAAATCGANCTACCGTCTACTGAAAATCCTTATGCTCNNAGTGTTTACAATCGGGCAGTTCAGAATTTTGAAACACTAACNCAAGCTGGNCGGTACACGTTCGAAGCGGAGNCGTCACTCTATTGNTATCAACTNACGACAGNCACTCACGAGCAGACTGGTGTGGCCATGTGCTGTTCGNTTNATGAGTACGAANACGGGCTGNTNAAAAAGCACGAACACACTCGTCGCGACAAAGAAGACGATCGTACGCGTCACATGCTGGCTCTTGGAGCTCAGACTGGCACGGTATTTCTTACCTATCGGGCGTTGACGACGATCGACGACCTGGTTGACCGCACTTGCGAGGAGGGTCCGATTTATGACTTTGAAGCGTCTGACAATGTACGCCATAGACTGTGGCGAGTCTCTTCCGAGTTGAAAAAAGAAATAGTGCATGAATTCCGATCGGTACCAGCGCTGTACATAGCCGATGGACATCACCGAGTTGCGAGCGCAGCTCGTGCACGTGTTGAGTTACGGAAGAAGGGTATGAGCATGGGTAATGGCGGGTCGATGGCTCGTCACGATGTGTTTCTCGCCGTTGCGTTTCCAGATCAACAAGTACAGGTGCTGCCATATAACCGGACGGTGCGGGACTTGGCCGGAATGAACGTTGAAGAAGTGCTTGCCCGATTACGATCAAAATATGTAGTGCGGCCTGGCTTGCCAATGCCAACTTGCCGTGGAAATGTCTCGATGTACCTTGGGGGAGAGTGGCACGTTATTAGTTTGAACGTTGCAGAAAATGAAGAACCAAAGGATAAACGCGTCGCTCGATTAGATGTGGCTCGGTTACAGGAGAACATCCTTGAGCCGTTACTGAAAGTTGTTGATGTCCGCACAGACCCGCGGGTGGAATTCGTTGGTGGTAGTCGCGGAATCGTTGAACTTGAGGCGCGCGTTGAGTCTGGTCAGGCAGCAATTGCTTTTGCGCTTCATCCCGTGGATCTTGAGGATCTTATGACGATCGCAGACGAAGGAGGCATGATGCCACCGAAGTCGACCTGGTTCGAGCCAAAGCTCCGTGACGGACTCTTGATTCACATGATTAAGTAACAGAGACCTACTCCCATGTCTCAATCAAGTCAGGTATTTAATTTTAGTGCGGGCCCAGCAGTACTACCGGCTTCAGTGCTTGAGATCGTGCAGCAGGATCTGCTGAATTTGGCGGATAGCGGCATGTCGATTCTTGAGATGAGCCACCGGTCACGCACGGTGGACCAGTTACTACATGATGTTGAAACGGATGTCAGGGCCCTTGCCGGCATTCCAGAAAATTATAGTGTGCTGTTTTTGCAAGGAGGCGCGAGCCTGCAATTTTCTATGCTTCCAATGAATCTGTTATCGGTAGATCAGCCTGCCGATTATCTGGTCACTGGTGTCTGGTCACAAAAGGCCGTTCACGAAGCTGAAAAGGTCGGTGCAGTGAGGATTGCAGGATCGACCGAGTCGGAAGGCTTTATACGGATTCCACGTCAAGACGAGCTGTCTTGTTCGCCAAATGCGGCCTATGCCCATTTCACGTCAAACAATACAATCTACGGCACACAGTGGCAGGACGCGCCCGATGTTGGCACGGTGCCGCTGGTCAGTGACATGTCGTCAGATATTTTTAGTCGTCCCCTAAACATTGAGAGGTACGGTTTCGCATATGCCAGCGCGCAGAAAAATCTTGGGCCGGCTGGTTTGACATTGGTCATCATTCGTAACGATCTCCTAGAGCGGTCATCCCGTTCCTTACCGTCGGTGATGAATTATGCGACTCTAGTTAAGCATGGTTCTCGTTACAACACGCCGCCGGTGTTCGGCATTTACGTGTTGCACTTGGTCGTCAGATGGTTACAGGAACAGGGTGGTTTAGCCGGGATTGCCCGTCGTAATGAGCGCAAGGCGGCTAAGGTCTATGCGGAGATCGATAGGACGGAATTTTACCAGGGCATTGCCACTGACGATAGTCGATCGTTCATGAATATCACGTTTAAGTTACCGACTAAATCACTGGACGAAGTTTTTTCGCAGGAGGCGGCCAAGGTTGGACTCTTGGGGATCGCGGGACATAGGTTACTCGAGGGACAGCGTGCATCGCTGTATAATGCGATGCCAGAAAGTGGGGCAGTTACGCTGGCCTCATTTATGCGGGATTTTGAACGGCGGCATGGATGATGCAGGCCGAACCCGTTAGTGTTAAGCCGATTTTTGCGACCGAAGCGGCGAGTGTGTTAGCCTGAGAAGTATATCCACGCGCGGTGGAA
>NZSH01000073.1 GCA_002696705.1 Woeseiaceae bacterium
TACGGTCCAGGCAGCGTCTCCGCAAAATCCCCATAGGTCACGGCTATCACCCCAGAAGCAACTACACCTGCGAAGCGAACGACGGCGCAGGCCAGAACAAGACAAGCCGTCAGGCGACCAAGCGGGATCCGTTTCATCGAATGTGCCACGGTTCGGATAAAACTCATTGCAACTCACTCGCACGTAGATCGGCGATTTCCTGCTGCGTCAGTAGTTCTTGGGAAAAGACCGGCACACTCACCACCGTAATGGCGAGTCCGGTGAGGACAATAAACCGTACGTAGCGACTGGACATAGAATCCCTCCGCCGATGTCACTGGAGAGCTCGATTCTACTGCTGACTGGTGGAAAGTTAGCGCGATTTAGGCGTGTGTCCTTCGTTTGCACAAGTCTCAGAAGCTTGTGCTCGCAAGGGCGTGGGGGTTCAAATCCCCCCTTCCGCACCACATTTCATTAGCAATTCTAGCAGTAATGCAAAAGGGCGGCGATGACCGCCGCCCCTTCAGATCGTTTTGTGTAACTGTGGAGGGTTCAACGTGATTAAGGCGTGTATAACTTTGTGCAAAAAAGTCGCACACTTGTGCGTACCCGTGACTAGCTGTGACACTTTTTATTGTGACAGTTAGTAAACCAAGACGTTTAGGCATGACTTCCTGCTCCCCAAGTCGCTACGGGTTCCCCCAGTATCTCAGTGCGAGGTTGAATCCCTAACCCAGGCTTTGTACTCGCGGCCATTCGCCCCCCATGACGCTGGGGTGCACCATCAGCCGTACGCACTGTCACATAACTGTTAAAGTCTGTCGCAGTGAATAAAAATTCTGATGGTGTGCTGTGCGCTAGGTGTGCGATTGCGGCCGTCGTGATGTCGCTGCCCCAGCTGTCCTCAATGGTCATCGCCAAGCCAAGCGAGACGCATAAATCTCGCACCAGCCGTGTTTTAGTTAAGCCACCAAACTTGCTGATTTTGAGGTTGACCGCATCCATTGCTAAATCACTGTGTCCACGCACAAGCATCTGAACGCTATCCATGCACTCATCAAGCACGAATGGATGATCGATATTCCTTCGAACAGATAAACACTCTTCGTAGGTGGCACATGGTTGCTCAATAAACACATCAACGTCCTGAACTGCTCGAGCGACTCGTATCGCATCTTTCATCAACCAACCAGTGTTGGCATCAGCGATGAGCACTTCGTCCTTCTGGAGTTCCTTACGGGTGCAGCGAATTCGTTCGATATCCGTTTCGGCGTCGCTGCCGACCTTCAATTGAAATTTCCGGTAGCCTTCTGCACGGTACTGACTGACGCTCTCGGCCATGGCGTTCGGTGTATCCCTGGAAATCGCTCGATAGAGAGCAAAATCCTCCCCGAAACGACCGCCAAGCAAATGACAAACCGGCTGTTCTACAGCTTGGCCAAGAATGTCCCAGCAAGCAATATCGATCGCCGATTTAACGTATGGATGTCCTTTGAGGAGTTCATCCATTTTTCGATTCAACTTGTTAAGCTGCGTTGGATCCTGGCCGATTAAATCTTGAGCAATCTCGGTAATCCCCGCACGTACACCATTGGCATACGCTGGAAGATAGACAGACCCTAGTGGGCAAACCTCCCCGTATCCCGCCAAACCTGTGTCTGTCTCGATTCGGACAATCGTACTATCAAATACTTGGACCGACTTGCCACCAGACCAATTGTAACTGCCCTCGTGTAGGGGTAAGTCGACCTGAAATAACGCGATTTTCCGAATCTGCATCAAAGCCCTCTTTTATGGGTTCCATCACCGTCAACGGTCTACAACGTGCACGTCCAAGAATCACAGCTTAGCGTACCGGGAATTATAATCGAGTAGGCTTAAGTAAATATCTAGACTCATGGTACCCATGAATAAAGCATGGTCATCACTGCGAGTAAACCAAGACCGGTTTCATCGGCGCTTTCTCGAACTGTCGACAATCGGAGTTGTTAATAAAACCGGCGTACATCGACTAGCCTTGAGCACTGACCACCTACGTGCTCGGCAATGGTTTCTTGATGAAGCACAAGCGAGCGGTCTAGAAACCCACATCGACGGTGCGAGCAATCACTCCGCCGTGCTGGCCTGTGGTGAAGAGAAGGCTCCGACGCTCCTGCTTGGCTCCCATCTTGATACGGTGCCACATGGAGGCCGTTTTGATGGAGCGCTTGGCGTGCTGGCTGCCCTGGAAGTTCTCCACGTTATTAAGGAGAACAATCTTCAACTATCGACCCATTTAGAAGCGATAGACTTTACAGACGAAGAAGGGACTTATCTCGGTTGTTTAGGCAGTCAAGCACTAAGCGGTACACTCAGCACACCGCAATTAAGCCACTCCATCGGTGCTCTAGCGGATTTTACAGCTGGACTATTGCGAGCGGACATGACACCTGAGTCCATTCTTGCCGCGCGACGTGATCCAAAAACCCTTGCAGGCTACCTAGAATTACACATCGAACAAGGACCACGGTTACAGAGCACAGATTGCCAGATTGGCATCGTCACCGGCATCGTAGGAATTGAACGGTACAGGATCACTTTCGTGGGTCGCGCGGATCACGCCGGTACAGTGTCAATGCAGGACAGACAGGATGCGGTACAGGGAGCAGCTACCTTCATCCTTGCCGGAAGACGCATCGTGATGCGTGANTTCCCAGATTGCGTGGTCAACACTGGAATGCTGGCGCTNGAACCCGGTGCAATGAACGTTGTCNCCGAGCGCGCACGCNTNGGACTGGAATTTCGCTGTGCGCAGGCGCATGACAAGGCGANGCTGGAAACGACACTGCTCGNACAGGCCGAGGTGATTGCTCAGGAATGCGAACTCAGGCTTGAGATAGAAAAAGTAGACAGCATTGAAGCTGTGCAAATGAGCGAGACCGTGCAACACGCCCTNACAANCTCGACTGAGCGACTGGGGCTGCGGTATCACTCAATGCCATCCGGTGCAGGACANGACGCACAGGTCATGTCACGGGTCTGTCAAGCNGGGATGATTTTTGTCCCCTCGATTGGTGGCNTAAGTCACTCTCCAAAAGAATCAACAAACTGGGATGACTGCGTAAATGGCGCAAACGTCCTNCTGCAAACCGTGCTCGGTGGATTCTAAAAACTCNCTGAAAGCTTGGTCCAGCTTTAAGAAAAGCACAGNCNCAGCAGATGCCTGNTCNATNTACCGTCAGTCGCCAAACTTCACACCTTGGGCCAAGGGNAATTCTGAACCCCAGTTGATTGTATTCGTCTGGCGTCGCATGTAAGCACGCCATGCATCCGACCCTGCTTCACGACCACCACCCGTTTCCTTTTCTCCACCAAACGCGCCGCCGATTTCGGCACCACTGGTGCCAATNTTCACATTAGCGATACCACAATCACTACCGCGGTTTGAGAGGAAGTGCTCGGCTTCCCGCAAATGATCGGTGAAAATTGCCGACGATAATCCTTGGGGAACNGCATTATGGATCGCTATCGCTTCTTCCACCTCTTCGACAACGTAACCAGACGCTCGCTCGGCTTGACCGTACTCGAGAATGTACACAATCGGCGCAAAGGTTTCATTCTGCACAATCTGATATTCATTTTTCGCGGTTGCTATGCACGGTGTCACATAATGTCCACCTGGATAATCTGGACCGTCGAGAGGCTCACCGCCACGCACAATCTCACCACCTTCTTCTTTCACTTGCTCAACAGCACGCTGCAACGCTTCCACGCTCTGACGGCTNCCAAGAGGGCCCATTAAGGTGTCAGCCTTACGGGGATCGCCGATGCGCACACTGCTATACGCACGGTCGAGACGTTCGATGAGTTCATCTTNCACNGAACGATGACAGATCACTCGCCGCGTACTCGTGCATCGCTGCCCGGCGGTACCAACTGCACCAAACAGGATNCCTGGCAAAGCAATGTCTAGGTTGGCATTAGGGGTAACAATGATGGCATTGTTGCCTCCAAGCTCNAGGAGCGTCCTTCCCATACGACTGCCGACGACCGTAGCTACCCGATGCCCTACCTTGCAACTGCCAGTTGCTGACACTAAGCCAATTCGGCGATCCTGNAGCAGTCGTTCTCCTATACTTGAATTGTCACCAATCGTTAAAGAAAAGATCGCGGGATCCACATCATTGGCACGACACACCGACTCGGCTATACGGGTCACGGCGATCGCTGTCAGTGGTGTCTTAGGCGACGGTTTCCAAATCGTACTGTTNCCACATACAGCGGCGAGAGAAGCATTCCAACTCCACACCGCAACNGGAAAATTAAAGGCGCTTATGACGCCAACGAGGCCAAGTGGATGCCACTGCTCGTACATGCGATGATCTTCTCGCTCGGAGGTCATCGTTGAACCATAAAGCTGTCGCGANANNCCACAGGCAAAATCACAGATGTCAATCATCTCCTGCACTTCACCTTCACCNTCNGTCGCGATCTTNCCCATCTCAAGAGTCACCAACGCTCCAAGCGCCGCCTTCGCCTGTCGCAGCCGATCGCCNAGTTGTCGGATNACTTCGCCACGCCTTGGCGCAGGAATCTTGCGCCACACAACAAACGCAGCTTCCGCTCGCGCAACGATTTGGTCGTATTCATCGACGGTGACTTGTCGAACTGACGCGAGNGCTGACCCATCGATTGGACTCACGACTGATAACTCAGGACCGCTTCCAATCCAGTCACCGCCGAACCCCCCTACGTTCTGTTCTGCAATTCCAAGTTCTTTTAGTACGTCATGCATAGACAAGCACCTATTAGTAAAAAGCTCATTTCCAGTGCTCAAGGGTGCACTGCTCAACCCGAAGACGCTAATGACTTCATTCAGTTAACCACGTAGATTAACCAACTCCCAACCATTATCCGTATTAACCCAATAACTATTAGCACGCTACCAGGAAGCCTGAGCATCCATTCTACCCAAGCGTGAATCCGCTTCGAACCCAGCATTAACATAATCACAGTACTCGCCATCAAGAGAAAGGCGAACCCTGTCATCGCTGTCGGCGACCGGCTTTGAGCCGCTATGGCGTAGAACAACCACGCCGCCACAACCTGAAACCCCATCACGAGATACAGTCGACGACCTTGCAGCATCGACCTGGCAATGGTTTTCACGCTGTCTGGGCGAACGACCGTCACCAACCCGATACCAGCAACAAATGCACCGACGAACGTCACTAGCAGCTGCAGCATGTAGTTTCCTCCTTGCCACTCGCCCATTCATTATCAAGTTCGCGAACTGTGCACTGAAATGGTTACAACGCGATAAGCCTCGGCATCGGTGACCACTATTACCGAGCCGTGGGAGTCAGGGTCACTTGAAGGCGCTCGCCATCACGAATAAACACAACCGTTAGCTCCTCGCCAACCTTTACCGCATCAAGCGCGTAAGTGTAATCATAGATGTTTGTGATTGATTGCCCGGCGAATTCAACGATGACATCACCCTGTTGCAAACCAGCGACCGCCGCTGGCCCACCTTCAATGACACCGCCAAGAAGGAGGCCCTCAATATCCGACGTGTAATCCGGGATCGTCCCCGTGAAAACACGTACGCTGGCGCGTTGGCCCTGTTGCGCCACTTGTTCAACCTGAACAAATTCCAACGGAGCCCCACGAAGGGCTACATTGCGCCCAATCAAGGCACCAAGACGAGCGACCCGGTCAAGGTCGTCATAGTTGATAGTTTCAGCGTCGTCAGTTGGCCGATGATAATCTTCATGGTTCCCCGTGAAAAAATTAAGGCTCGGGACACTCGCTGCATTCAGACTCATCACGTCAGTGGGCAAATAGGGATCATCCTGCAAGGCAACATTAAAGCCGACCGGAACATTTGACTGTTCGATTAAGCCACGCCAAGCTCGACTAGTACCCACGGCCTGCAACGATAAACGATTGTTGCGCGCGCGACCAACCATGTCGAAATTAAGATAAGCCGAAATTTGCTCTATGGGTACGGGTGCATTTTTGACGAATTCACTGGACCCAAGTAGTCCAAGCTCCTCACCTGACCAAAAGGCTAGGATGATACCGCGACCTAGCTCTTGCTCAACAAGCCATGCACCAGCGGCAAGCACTGCGGCCACACCCGATGCGTTGTCATCAGCACCGTTATGAATTGCACCGTGTTCATTCTGTCGTGCGAGAGAATTGCCTTGCATCCCATAACCGAGATGATCGTAATGAGCCCCATACATTACGTACGGTTTCGCCTCGGGAGCTACCCGAGACGAAGACGGTGGCAGGTAGCCAACCACGTTATTACCCGTCAGCGTCTCACGAGTCACAGTGACATCAAGTGTTAACTCAAGACCATCAATCGCAAAACCTGCGATGTGTGGATTTCCCGTATCAAGCTCCGCCTGAATAGAATCAAGCGTTTGATTCGGTACGTGCTCAAAAATGGCATCAGCAACAGCGCCATTCACGCTGGCCGCAACGATCCCAGATCCCGCGATGGCTGTATCAAAGGTCATGGGTACCGTCTGACCAGCGTTCGGAGAACGGGGTCCGGTGACCACGACAACCGCTGTCGCGCCCCGTTGACGGGCTGCCATTGCCTTATACCGAAGGCCGGAATAACGCGCAAGGATCCCTCGGTATGCTTGCTCCACGTCTTCAGGAAAATAGCGTAAGAGGAGAACAATCTTGCCCTCGACATTGAGCGTTGCATAGCTATCGTAGCTAAACTCCTGAGCCTCGGGTACGACTAGGCCATAGCCGGCAAACACAACCTCTCCTTGCACGACAGCTGAGTCGGAAAAAGAAAGCCCCTGCACAACCTCCGCAGTCTGCCACGGCGCACCGTTTGTTATCACCAGACTAGATCCGCCATCGCTGACACCGGCTGTGAATTCAAATGGAAGTCGATAGTCTTGCTGTCCCGGTAATGATTCAGCACCAATTGATCGCAACTGTTCAATAATATAGTCGGCCGCCTGGTGAGCTCCCGTCGTGCCAGTTAGCCTACCCTCAAGCGCATCAGCAGCTAACGCCTCAACATAGGGTCGGGTGCGCTGGTTGGCGCCTTGCGCAGCAAGCACAGCACTCAGGAGGATGCACGTCAAACAACTGCCTAGAACCGGGTTCAATTTTTGAGACATCATGAGTAACATGCGCTCCGATCTAGACAATCACTGATCGTCAAGATTGCCGGAAACGGATTTAAGGGGTGCATCCTTGAGTGCTGTGATCGCCTGCTCATGATTCCAATCGGCCAGAAAGATCTGCGAGCCTTCACCACCCGTGCGACCATCAGACGTCCAAGACAATATCGTACCGTCGGGTGACGGCACAGGTAATCCATCAAACCCATCCGTATAGGTAATACGAACGGGTTCTTTTTCACCAGCACTGTCCACAATAAACACTTCGAAATTCGTGAAGCCAAGTTTGTTCGATGCAAAAAAGATGTACTCGCCAGACGGATGAAAATACGGCGCCCAACTCATGGATCCAAAATCGGTAATTTGACGTTGGTCAGTACCGTCAAGATTCATGGTCCACACGTCAGCCAACAATCCTTGTTCGTCAAATCGGCGCCAAACGATCTTCGTTCCGTTGGGGGAGAAAAAGGGGCCACCATCATAGCCGTTCACCTCAGTTAACCGCTGTTGCTGGGTTCCATCGGATTTCATGATGTAGATCTCCGCAAAATATGACGGATCGACTTCCAACTGCTTACGTTCGTCTTCCGATAATTCACGATTATACGCATCACGCATCGAGGTAAAGGTAATCCAGTTTCCATCAGGCGAATAACTACCTTCGGCGTCATAACCAAACGCCTGCGTCAGTCGAGAAAATTCAGTGGTTTCCTGATCGAATGTGTATATCTCCATTTCAGGATCGTAATCCCACGCATAACGCCGCTCTTGGCCAGACTCGCGAAACGAGATTTCCTCAGTCTGCAATTGTTCAGACTGGGGATCATGATGAGTTGATGAAAACTGAATCTTTGATGTACCTGGTTGAAAAAATCCACAGGTGGTCTTGCCGTGCCCTGGCGAGATGCGTCGCGAGTCACCCGTTTCCAGGTCCAGCATATAAATCTGATAGAAGGGATTACCAGGCTCTCGTTCACTTTGAAAGACCAGTTGATTACCACCAGGCGAAAAATATCCTTCGCCGGCACGGGCCCCCTCGAACGTCAACCGACGCACACGACTAAGAAAATCCGCCTCGTTGTAGGCAGTGGTAGCCTGATCCGAACGGGTCGTGGCTGGCACGCTTAGCACACAACCCATGATGATTAAGACGGCTACAATTCGACATCGTATTGCCATCACCTGATTCCTTCGTTCTATCTTACTCTGTTAGGTGAGCGGAGCTTACCGCGTAAATTCGCCCCGCTTGAAATCCTCAGCAGCCTGAACGAGTTCGGCACGTGTGTTCATCACGAAAGGGCCGTAGCGCGCAACCGGCTCGCCAATCGGCTTAGCCGCTAATAGCAGGAGTCGGGTCGCGCACGTTGCCGCCTGTATCGAAACGTAGTCGCCGTCACTGAGCACGACCAAACGTCCAGTTCCAACCGCAGAATCTATACCAGTTGTATTCGCGCCAATTATTGCCTCGCCTGCAAATACATAACAACATGCGTTGTATCCTGCGGGAATCTTCTGCTGAAAACTGCATCCTAGAGGTATCGCTACATCGAGATAAATCGGCGCAGTTATGATGTCTTGCACTGGACCAATGATGTCGTTCGACTGACCTGTAATTACTCGAACAGTCACCCCACCATCTAGAGTCCGCACGGGCACAGCGGCAGCCGGAATGTCCTGATAGCGAGGCTCGCACATCTTGCTTGCTGCAGGTAAGTTAATCCAAAGTTGAAACCCCCACATGAGGCCATCTTCTTGCTTCGGCATTTCAGAATGCACAATTCCCCTACCCGCAGTCATCCACTGAACACTTCCTGGACCGACGGTGCCCGTATGCCCCAAGTGATCGGTATGCTGCATCTCACCAGCGAGCATATAGGTCACCGTTTCGAAACCTCTGTGGGGATGTTCTGGAAACCCGGCA
>NZSH01000048.1 GCA_002696705.1 Woeseiaceae bacterium
AAGGTCCAGGTCGCGCTTGCCTGAGCCGCCAGTTCGAGTGAAGTGACCTGAGAGGCTATTCCAGCTTCAGAATATGCCGTTAATGTTACGGTGATCGGCGTCTCGTTAGGATTCACAATATCGGCCATGGTTTGTCGATACTCTTCGTTACGAACAAAGACTGTGGCCGTTCTGACCAATGGTGGCGCTACAATTCCCGTTTCACTAATGAGAACGCGACTTTCTCGTTGCGAGAGTTCGTCAAACTGCGTGGTCATGCGGGTCAGCATGGCGATGCCGCTGTTAGGGGGAGTGGTGCCGGATGCCATCGCCCAGCCACGTTGAGTTTCAAGTTCCGTACTCGCACTGGACGATTGGTATGCTTGGACGCCACGTGCTGGCACCGCACTCTCATAGGTCGACCTCGCGAGATCGTGCAGCATAATATTCGACGCGAAACCCTGTGACACATACAGGCGTTGATGGACGCTGTCGAATGTCAGGCCACGGGGGTCCCAGATTTCATCGGCACGAACTGGGCCAAGTTGACGCGTTTCAAAGTCCGGCTGTCCAATCACATGCTGCGCTAGTGGTCCGTTGTCGAGTCGGTCCGGATGGGCATCAAAAATTAATATTCGATCATTTCCATGATCTGACACGAACAGTCGATCCTTTGCATAATCGTAAGCGAGACCGTCTGGTCCATCGATGATGGTTCGTGACCGGCCAGTTGCAAAGGAAGCAAAGTCTGGTTGACCAATCACGACACTGGGTTCGGCACCGTTAACGAGACCATCTGGTCTCGCGTCAAAGACGAGCACGCGATTATTGTTCCCGTCCGAGACAAAGAGACGCTGCTGTTTCGCCTCGTAGAGGAGGGCAGCGGGTTGATAGAATCCGGCTTGCGTCGAGTGGCGCTCGTTGGATGTAAAGTCCGGTTGACCCAACACGACGGACGCCGGCATGCCAGTCTGGAGTTGGTCGGGCGCTACTTCATAGATGAGGACACGGTTGTTACCGCCGTCCGATACAAACAGTCGATCGTTAATTGGATCATAGGCTAAGCCAGTGCCACGCGGGCGTGTGGGGGTAATGCCGGTACCAACCCTGGTATCCAAATTGAGACCGTCTGCCGTGACGGCTGGCAGAATCGACGTGAAATTGGGCTGGCCAAGCACGGCTATTGCTTCAGGGCCATTAGTAAGGCGGTCTGGATGGGCATCGAAAACCATTATGCGATTGCCCCAACCATCACTGACGAAGACTCGCTTGTATTCTGTGTCGTAGGTGACGGCTAAAGGAATTTTAACGGTGGTTGGTCCAATAGGATAAAGCTTTCCGGAGTACAAATCAGGTTGGCCGATGACCCATCTGGCATCTCGATCCTTGATNCGATTTTGNCGGTCGAGCTGCCACACCAGTACCCGGTTGTTATATTGGTCTATGGCGAAGAGACGATGATCAATCGGATCAAGCACCACATCACGAGGGTAGATGTTGCGTGGTGTGACACGATCGTTAGCGGCCCGCCGTTCGAAGTCAGTATGACCTTCGTCATCGAGATGGCCAACGACTTCGACGGCCGGCATACCAGTGCGCAGCCGTTCTGGGGAGATATCCCAAATAATTGCACGGTTNCCTCCTGGATAGCCTTCGGTGGCAACTAGTAATTGACGCTCTGAATCGATGGATGCAGAGCCTAATCGTGGCCACACTGATTGTTCTCGTGACACGATCGGATCGTAAGCATCGAAACCGGGTTTCCCCAGGACTGCCATGGGCACCGCCGACCGCAGGGAGGTGCCAGGTTCGACTTCGTACACGCTAATNCTCATGTGTTCGATCCGTGACACTTGTTCAGCAATAAACAACCGAGCTGTCCGATTGTCATAAGCAAGACCACCAGTGGCAAAACCAGTTAGGTTAGTCCGNGGTTCACTAGTGTTGAAATCAGGTTGCCCCATGACATCGGTGGCGGCCGCGAACGTCTGCAGGCGATCAGGAGCAACATCGAAGATCATCACCCGCCGATTGCCATTGTCCGAAACAAATAACCGCTGATTTTCGGGATCGTACGCCAGCGCACCTGGTCGGCTTAGTCGGTAGGCGTCTAGGCCAGGTTCACGTGATGTAAAGTTTCCCTGTCCGAGCACAACCGACGCATCCATGCCTGTTCTAAAATTGTTTGGGCTGATGTCAAAAATTAGGACACGATTATTAGAACCGTCACTAGCAAATAACCTTTGGTTAGCTTCGTCGACCGCCAGACCAAGTCGCCGGCCCACATGGTTTGCAGCTAAACCTATTGTTTTTGAATCGGCGTGCGGTTGTCCTAAGACTGCGATTACTTTCTGGCCCGTTTCGATACGGTCAGGGTGGATGTCGAAAACCATAATTTGGCTACCCACACCTGGGAGGCTTTGACCTGTCGCATTATCAACGAGGAATAGACGTTGATTGGTATGGTCGATGGCTAGGGTACCTGGAAACTCAGTCTGACTTTCGCTCCAGGCCCCGGCGTGTGACCGTCTGGCATATTCACTGGGCTTTCCTAAAATATAGGTGGCCGTCGGTTGTGCCAACGTACCATCGTTGTTCAGGTTAAAGACTTCGACTCGACCATTACCGTTACCGGCAACAAATAACCTCCCATGGACGCGCTCCAGCGCCCCTTGAGGTGGTCACCAAATGCTGTGGCCAGCTGGCCCACCGTTTGTGACCCCTCCNACAAACGTAGGGTTGCCCCAGATATCCTCTTGGCCAAGCTGGTCGGTAGCTGGCTGCCCGTTTTGTTGTGCGATTCCGAAAGTCGGGCTAAGCACGGCGAGGCCGATTAGCAGGATGCTAATTCGGAATATGTAGTTAGAGCCCATGCGAACCTCCTCAACAGTTGTCAGTCAGAACGTGACCATCATAGTTACTAATGCTCAATACTTAAAGTCTGAACGACTCTTAGAGNGCCAGCAGGTTGCGCTGGGTTCTGGTTAGTTTCTGTTCTTTGCACCACAGGTCGAGTTCGAATGAGGCTAGGTCGTCGACAATCGGAACAGCTAATCCATGCTCTCGTAAATCGATGGTTTTGAGATAGTGCTGGCANTGTTGGCAAATTTCAATGCGAATATATGGGAGTGACTCACTGACGTGATGTGTCAGANNGTCAGNNTTNGTTTCAAGGCAATTTGCGCAGGTTGTTCGAGGAAAAGGCCATTCACACGAGCAGAGTGAACAGATTAGCAGTCGCCGACCCTTGATTTCGAGTTCATCCGAGAGGGTAGCAAGGTGGGGAGGCCATCCGCAATGAGGACACTTCGCCTGCTGCCATGTTGCGCTACCTTTATTGCATCTTGAACCGATAGCCTCGATGAGCGGTTGCAGATAAGCCCGCGCGAAAAACTCTAGTTGCGGAGAATCGCATCCCATCTCTGACGCGGCAGTGTCAAGGTCTTCTCGCTGAGCAACATTTGTTAAGAGGTAAACAAGGAATTCTTGAGGAGCTTCAATTAGATTTTTCGTCAGAGGTTCCAGTCGTTTCGGAACAATTACAGACAGCCCACGCAGAAATCGTACAAANGCAGATCGTAAAGACGTGAATGGAAGGGCGTCTAGGCAGATAAGGGGTAAGTGATCGCCCTGAGCCTGTACCTCATCCAGCCAATAGGCTGTCAAGGTTCGTCGATATATCGGTTCCTGCAAGTCCAGGAGCTTCACGTAAAACTGCAGCACTTCCGTGGCGTGTGGTTGCTGCTTTACAAGCGTAACAGCGCGATTTCGTCTGCGATTCCAACGAAGGCCGGGTTCTTCCCGAGGTTGGTTCATCTGGTGAGTCGTGCGCTGCGGACGTGAAGGGTCATTGGCGCACCTACTTTCTCTTCCAGAGTGGATGATGCAGCTCTGCCCACTGCTGACTCACTTTGCCGTCAATCATTCCTCGTGCNGTGCCNGGAAAGGCCACNANGCCGAGNTANACGTGTACGATGAGTAGGAGGCCACCACCAAGAGCACACAGATAGTGTCCGNCTCTCATTGTTGAGAGNANCAAGGATGANGGAGGTCCGAAGCCTAGTATTCCGTCTGGAACCCAGAGTGGGAGTCCAGTGATGACTAACACCACACCAAGGACGCTCTGTACCCAGAAGAAAATCTTTTGTCCTCCGTTGTACTTGCCTGCTGGAGGGATCTTGTCTCTCGTGTGAAGAGCATAATGTTGGATTGAACGGAGCCAGTGTTTGTCCGCTCCTGTTACAAACATATCTTTTACCCAGAGTGCAAACATCCACCCAAGACTCGCAGTGAATACAAATCCGATCCATGGGTGGAGAACTCGGGCACTTGGACCACCACCAACGAGGACAGTCAGCCAAAATAATGATGGATAAGAAAAGGCAAAACCTGTCAGTAAGAGTAGGGTGAATGAGAGTCCGACGATCCAGTGCACCAAACGCTGTACGAGGGTAAACCGCTGAACATGGTTTGGGTTCATGGCGCGCTTCCTCGATCCTCTTCGGGTGATTCAGGTCCCACGGCAAGGAAATGAAATAGGGTGGCAAATAATCCAAGCCCGAACAGATAGCTGCCAATTCGTTTGACCACTGATTGAAATTTTAGAGGCATCGGGCTGGCGATTGGATCGNNTGGTAGTCGATATTCATTNAGGTGGTCACCGTGNGGTACGACGTACATCATATGGGTCCCACCAACACCAGCGGGGTTATAGACNNCTGGTGTTTCGAANCCTCGACGAATNAGTAAATCCACCTTGTGATTGGCTANNGCNAGCATGTCGTCTTTGCTNCCCCAGGAAATGGCATGNGTTGGGCACGTTTTAACGCATGCGGGTTCAAGACCAGCNTCTACGCGGTCAACGCACATATTACATTTGTAGACTTTNTTAGACTCNTTCTCAAATCTTGGAATATCGAANGGGCAGCCNGCAACACAGTACTGGCAACCAATGCATTGGTCTTGATTAAAATCAACAATTCCNTTCTGATACTGAACAATGGCGCCTGGCGCAGGACAGGCGTACANACANCCTGGNTCCTCGCAGTGNAGGCANGCATCCTTCTTGATGAACCACTGTATCTGTCCATCGACNTCAACTTCGTCAAAGCGCATCAGGAGCCANGTGTTCGGCGACAGATCCTNGTGACTTTGATAACTNCCAAAGTTGNCGGTGGGCTCCACCTTGAGATCGTTCCACTCCTTACANGCGACCTCACAGCCCTTGCAGCCGATACAACTNGAAATATCGACCAGTTTCGCGTATTCCGGCGTTGACCTAAAGGCCGNAGGTTGTTGCGCGGTGGCTGATGCCGTNGCAGACATCCTTTTAATAGCGAGNGTTTCNGTCATATNTCTANAAAATCANNCCTTCGAGATGTTCACGAGAAACGCTTTAAACTCCGGACACCNTGTGTTGGCNTCNCCNATGAATGGNGTTAATTGATTCGCCATCGAGCCTTGAGTNAGNCCNATAAATCCCCAGTGCACTGGAATTCCGATNGTCCATACTGTCTNACCGTTGACNTGGAGCGGTCCAATTCGCTTGGTNACGATNGCGGTTCCTTCGACTTCGCCACGTTTCGACCAAACCCGTACACGGCNAGCATTCTCGATACCTTTTTCAANGGCNAGTCCTTCAGGTACTTCNACGAAGAAGTCTGGCATCGCTTCGACGAGATANGGTACGTTGCTGGTNACAAAGTGCTCACGNTCCACGACACGNTANATNGTGCAGGCATGCGGGTAGTCGGCCACGTCTTCAGCTTGCCTGGCTAGCGTTTCTTGAACTCCATCGTACCAACGTACGACAGGATTTACCGACACTCCCTCGTGCAATACGTTAATAGTGGGACTTTCCACCGGTTCATAATGTTCTGGTATTGGTCCGTCTTTGAGTGAGGGACTATAGAGTCTGGCTACACCTTCTTCCGTCATGATGAAGGCGCCTGTCGCATCGGGTGGTGTAGTTGGGCCGTAGTCTGGGACGTCACCATTCCACTCGCGCCCGTTCCAAGCAATTCCCGATCGTGTTGTATCCCACGGAGTTCCAGCTTGGTCAGCTGATGCTCGGTTGTAGAGCACCCGACGGTTGAGTGGCCAACTCCATGCCCAGCCGTGATTCATACCTAGACCGGTTGGATCTTCAGTGCTTCGTCGGGCCATCAGGTTTCCTTCTTCTGGGTAACTGCCGCAATAGAGCCAATTGCCAGATGCGGTCGTGCCGTCGTCCTTTAGATCACCGAACGACGACAGCCGGTTACCTGTGCGAGTGTCGAAGCCGTTTATTTCCTGTGCCAATTCTGGCAGCGTTGGTTCGCGTGGATTGAGATAGTTCCACGTGAGATGCTGAATCGGCTCGTCGTACGCGCCGCCTTCCTGCTTGTAGAGTTCCTTCACGCGCCAGAACAACTCAGACAAGATCCACGTATCTGATTTAACGCCGTGTGGTGGATCGATGGCCTTTTGCTTCCATTGGGCCCATCGGCCACTATTGGTGAACGAACCGTCGCGTTCGATCCAATGTGTAGTCGGCAGATACAGGACCTCGGTGTCAATGTCCTCTGGCTTCATCCCCGGAGCCTTCCAGAATTCTGCTGTATCCAGCATGAAGGGATCGATGACGACCTTCCACTTAAGTTTTGACATCGCCTGAAGCAGTCGCGGTACATCGGGTCCAGCTAAGAGTGGGTTAAATCCGAGCGTTACGAATCCTTCGAGCTTACCTTGATGTGCCTGGTCCCAGATCGATAACCAGGTAGCATCGTCTGCCATCTTGCCAAGGTAGTGATAGCCGAATTCGTTGTCTGACTGTGCATGATCGCCAAACCACGCTTTTAGTTGTGAGATTAAGAATTTTGGATAGTTTGCCCAGTAGTTCACAGCGTTGCGGACCAGCGGGCGGGGAGTCGAATCACGTAAATGATCTGCGAGAGATTCTTGCGTAGGTTCAGGTGCGTGCAGGTAGCCGGGGAGTATGCCCGCGACTATCGCATGATCGGTGGCACCTTGGACGTTCGCATGGCCACGCAGTGCATTAATACCTCCGCCGGGTCGTCCGATGTTGCCGAGCAACAACTGGAGAATGGCAGCGGTACGAATAATCTGACTGCCAACGGTGTGCATCGTCCAACCAACCGCGTACATGATAGTGCCGACCTTGTCGGAGGTTCCGGTCGAACAGATAATGTTCGCGATCTTGAGGAAGTCCGTTTCCGAGCAACCCGTGATTCGGGCTACCGTCTCAGGCGTATATCGACTAAAGTGCTGCTTCAAAAGTTGAAAGACGCAGCGTGGGTGCTCCAGCGTCGCGTCGCGTTTCGCGTATCCGTTTGCATCTCGTTCGTAGTTCCAGGTATCTCTGTCGTACTGGTTGGTAGCTTCGTCAAATCCCGAGAAGAGTCCATCTTCAAAAGAAAACTGTTCGGTGACGATGAACGCGGCGTTGGTGTGGGTCCTTACGTAGTCGTCATGGAAAAGATTGTTTTCTAGGACATACTTGAGGAGACCTCCGAGGAGTGCGATATCGGAGCCTGGTCGAATTTGGAGATGATGATCAGCGACTGCCGAAGTTCGTGTAAATCGAGGATCGATCGTGACGAGGGTAGCGCCACGTGTTTCCCTAGCTTCGAGTGCCCACTTAAATCCGCACGGGTGATTTTCTGCCGGGTTGGCGCCCATGACCAAAATCACATCGGCGTTCTTGATGTCTTTCCAGTGATTGGTCATCGCACCGCGACCGAAGGTGGCGGCCAAACTGGCCACCGTGGGACTGTGTCATATGCGAGCCTGATGATCGATGTACACTAGTCCCATACTCCGCATGGTTTTGGTGATGAGATAGGCGTCTTCGTTTGCAACGGTGGCGCTGCCGACCCACGCAATGCCTTCACAGCGGTTTACGGTGCGGCCCGTTGTGTCTCGTTCAACAAACGATGCATCACGCGAATCTTTAAACCGACGTGCAAACCAGTCCAGCGCTTCATCCCAGGAAATTTCTCGCCATTCAGATGATCGGGCGTCACGCATCATGGGGGCTTTTCGCAGTCTCGGGCTAATGGCGAGTTGCATTTGCGAAGCACCCTTTGGACAGAGCGTTCCGCCATTAATCGGATTGTCCGGATCACCTTCAACGTGAATCAGAGTAGGTGTCGTGTTTAATCCGCCACTGCCGTGCACATATGCGATGGTGCCGCAACCAACTGCACAATAGGGGCAAACCGTTCGGTACTCACGCGCATTCCGAATTTTTAGCTGCCGAACTGCTGCTTGTGCAGGTCGGAGGTCAAACCCCAACAGGCTGATCGATAAGCCGCCAACGGTGGATGCTTTTAGAAAATTTCGTCTTGAGAGGTCCATGGTCCTATCAACGATGATCTATTTACGGGAGAACTTCCACGTCTCACTGATACCGCCAGGACGGCGTCAGTATAACAGGTCAAAGTCGAGAGTGGTTACCACCCAACCCGAGTCTCGACTTCTCGATTCACTAAATCGGATTGCAGAAACTTTAGTTTAATTACATCATCCTGAACCACCATATACGCGCTTTCCATCCAACGCGAATGGATGAGAGTCTGTTCCGTGGTTTCAAACAGCCCCTCATTGAGATAGGCAAGATGTGCCGAATGACCATCGATGGAGACAACAAAGTCAGACAAAGTCCAGCTTGTGCTCACCGTGGTTTTTGCTGCTTCTTGAATAAAGGCATCAAAGGTATCCAAGGTGAAATCTTGACCCATTTCAAAAATATGGAAGTCGTCCGTGACGACTTCAGCCAGCGCGTTTTTGTTGTACTGCTCGATGTCAAGCAACTCAAAGAACTCATGCAATTTCGCGATCGCTGCCTCTTCCGTCATTTGTACAGATTGATTGCAGCCAACGGTCAGCAACAAGAGTGCCAGCAAACATAAGTTACGCATTATTGTTCGAGCTCCGCGAAGGCTTTCGTCACAAAGTC
>NZSH01000074.1 GCA_002696705.1 Woeseiaceae bacterium
CATTACGTTTTCTTCTAGCGAAGAGCGACAGGCAGAAAATCTTCGCAAGATGTTGTTGGCCATGGTGGATGACATTCGCGTAATTCTCGTGAAATTGGCTGATCGAATGGACAATATGCGAACCCTCAATCACCTACCTGAGGAGCGTCGTATTCGTATCGCACAAGAAACGCGAGACATTTATGCTCCGATCGCTAACCGTCTCGGGATGAGTAAAGTCAGGAATGAGTTAGAGGAACTGGCATTCTGCTACCTTGAGCCAAAACCCTACGAATCGCTGAAGGAAAGAGTTGAAGATCGTCGCCGTGCTGATGAGGGAACCATTGAAGAACTCAAGAGAACGATCGAGACTAAGCTCAACGACGCACAAATTCCATTTGCCAAACTGGAAGGACGGACTAAACGTCTGTACAGCATCCATCAAAAACTGAAACGACAACGAATCGATTTGGGCCAGGTATATGACTTAGTTGCTTTGCGCTTAATTACACATAGTGTCAAAGATTGTTATGCGTCACTTGGAATCATTCACCATACTTGGTCGCTTGTGCCTGGTCGCATTAAGGATTTTATTGCGATGCCACGGCACAACGGTTATCAGTCATTGCACACTTCAGTGGTAAGTGAGCGCGGTTTTGTGTTTGAGGTGCAAATTCGTACCAAAGAAATGCATCGGATCGCTGAGGAAGGCATTGCTGCCCATTGGAAATATAAGGAAGGTCGAACTGGTGCAAATCCTGATGAGCAATACTTTCTATGGCTTCGCCAGATGATCGAATCGCAACAAGAGATTCGAGACCCTCAAGAGTTCATGCAAAATTTAAAAGTAGACCTCTATCCAGAAGAGGTTTATTCGTTTACTCCACGTGGCGAAGTGAAAGCTCTACCACGTGGTGCCACGGTCCTTGACTTTGCTTACGCGATCCACACGGATGTCGGACATCAGTGCCTCAGCGCTCGCCTGAACGGTAAGATGGTGCCACTGCGTACAAAATTGCGGAATGGCGACATCGTTGAAATTCTCACCGACCAGAAACGTCAACCAAGCCGTGACTGGTTATCGTTTGTTGTAACTTCACGTGCACGGAACAAGATTCGCCACTTTATCCATGCCGAAGAAAAATCTAAAGCTTCAGAACTTGGACAAACATTGCTTGAACGTGAAGCGCGACGGTTTGACGTCAACTTTAAATCTAGCTTGCAGAATGATGCCATGAAGACAGTGGCAGGTGCTTTCGGCATGCAGAAAATCGATGATGTGTTTACCGCAGTTGGGTATGGCAAGGTGTCGGCCCATCAAGTGTTAAGCAAGCTGATACCTCAGGATCAACTTCGTGAGAAGGAGGTATGGCCGGTCACCTCGGTTGTCAAACGGGTATTTGGGTCTGGTAAAGAGCACATCGCAGTTCCCGGGTTTGACGATCACATGGTCTTTCGAGCTAGATGCTGCAATCCTATCCGTGGTGAGCAAATTGTTGGCTACATTACCCGCGGAAAGGGTATTTCCGTGCACTCGTCATCATGTCAGAACGTGATGAATCTCCTGTACGATCCGGAACGCCGGATTGATGTCGATTGGGGTGCCCCGCCGAAAGATTCCGAACCGTACATTGTTAAAATTGCCGTACAGGTTAAAGATCGTCAAGGAATATTGGCCGATGTTAGTTCACGAATCGCCCGGATCGACACGAATATCAAAGATGTAGAAGCCAGTTCCATAGAGGANCAACAGGCACTTATCAGNGTTACAGTCGAAATTCGTGATCTCCGACACCTNGAGCGTGTTTTTAAGTCTNTNCGAAAGGTGACAGGNGTGNTGNATGTGGAACGAACAATTCCCTAAACGAGCGTTAGCNTNTTAGGNAAGAAGCGCGANCGCGTCGATTTCAACNCGAGCTTNCATNGGCAGTNCTGCGNCNTGGACACACGCGCGAGCTGGTGCCGGNTTNTCAAAATAGCTTCCGTATACTTCGTTCACTGCTGCGAAGTCGTTCATATCAGCAAGAAAGATTGTCGTTCGGACCACGTTGTCAAATGATGCTCCAGCCGCAGTGAGAACTGCACGGAGATTCGACATGACACGGTGAGTTTGTTCNGNTATACCGCCGTCTACTAATTTTCCTNTCGCAGGATCTAAAGGANTCTGACCTGAGAGAAANAGCAATTGNCCNGCTGCGATTGCTTGGGAGTATGGTCCGANGGCNTGTGGGGCTTTGTCGGTTGTAATNGGCTTTCGCATNCTCGTGATTANGCNGCTTTGACGATTTTATTCGAACGAATACATCGGGTGCAGACCCGCAGACGTTTNANTCCGCCGTTGATAACGACGCGAACAGNCTGNATGTTCGCTTGGAACCGTCTAGGGGTGACGTTATGTGCGTGACTGACATTTCGTCCAAATGCCGGACCNTTTCCGCAAATTTGACATCGCTTTGCCATCTCGANAACTCCCCACNCGGGCCTATTCTNGATGCCCGCTTTCTTGACTNTTCAACTTNTNAGTATATCACGTGTATTTTCTGTNGGAGNGTGTTGACTTCCCACGAGCAGGAAGNTTNTTAGGTCATGATCCTGGAATNATTAACCTAGAGGGTTCACNGCTCGNATCCTGACCCGATTCTTGGNCNGCTGGTTTAGATTTTGNTGCCAANTCTTGAACNACCCGTTGGATNAACTCAAGGTAATCCGNGTCAGTGCCGGCNAATGCTTCTTTAGCCTGTCTGGCTGCCTGTTCNGTGCGNCGAAGTNCTATAACAATGTCTTTGTCGATNGGCNCTTTAGNATCATCACGCTGCTTGTCGAGTGCCACTTTGAGTTCACTTTCNAGGCGCTGNGCGGGCAGGGATGTGGCTTTGTGATGNTAGATAATNCCTTTTCTTTCGGTTTCTAGAGTCTTCGCAAGNGCNGCGACTGCATCCGCCACGTCCACATCATACAAGGGAGGGAGTGCCGTTGGGCGATATTGGTCAATAAGACTCTGTAGAAAAAAGAACAGTTGATGTTGTCGNGGGCTTANATCNNGAATTAGTGGAATTAGCAGGCGTGCTTCACGNCGTTGNCTTCGCTGAATAATGGCTGGTGGATGAGTTCGAGCTGAGGCAAGGTACCCACAGTCAGNCGGGCAGTTAATTATTGTCAGACGCTTGGTNCCGCANCAGTGAGAACAGATNGCNTTACCGAGCGCCGGACATGCTCGACGACCCCTACGGTGCTNACAGGATGGACAGNTGTTCGCTGGCATTGNAATGACGTTAGCGTGGCACACTCAACTTCATTGGGTCAACTGAGAGTANTATNCAGAGNCTGGCNNTACAGATAATTTACCGAAACGAAANCTTCCTGAAACATCTGAGCATTAATGTNAACCAGGAAGTNGNGGNTTTCTTACACTCCTNCTCTTAATTNCCCTGTCTGGCATTTTTTNAGGAAAANTTGTAANAAATTGGACTGTTTACGTTAAAGGTGNGCNNCTTTTTGCCGATGAATTTAATGTGAGAAACCNGAAGTGCNTTTGTGTCGTCTATAACCTCAGACGGATTAGATAGCCTGAAAGNTGGACGGATGTGTATTTATCGTGTAAAGTCATGTGTTTTGTTTAGTTAAGAGGANACGCCNNTGGGNTAGCGCCNTGCCAAGCAAGGTGGATATCCCTTGGCTGCTNGTGCGAATTGGCACTTGAGACTTAAAGCATGGCGTTTCTAGGGTNAAGCTGAGTAGTTCGTGGTTGCATGAAGGAGTGTAAGTTTGATGGTGAGAACGAAAATAAGTGGAAATCGGTATGAGGNATTGAGGCGGATCCTGCAAGACAGGCGCCGTGAGATTATGNGCGAAGTCATTGACAGAATGCGTGACGTCCGTACTGAAGGTAATGGTGCTGTCATGCAAGGCGTTCTCGATGACGTCGAGACTTCAGAAGCTGATATTCAGGGTGAAATTGAGTTCGCCCTAATTCAAATGAAGGCCGAAACGCTCACGCAAATTGACAATGCGCTAGCCCGACTAGAACAGGAAGCCTATGGNTACTGTTTTGAGTGCGGCGGTGAAATTACNGAGCAGAGGTTACGAGCGCTTCCGTTTGCNGTTCGATGTAAAGACTGCGAAGAGTTGNACGAGATAGCCGANCGGCGTGATCACGATATGACTCAANGTCACGGNGAATTCTCGTTGANAACNTTTATNGANTCGTCGAATTGATGTGTTGCGCTGGTGATTTCTAGGGATTGGTGCCAGCGTGGGTCGGGTTGAGGTGTCCTCAGGCCCGAAGGGCCACGGAGAGTCGCAGATGAGCGATCAACCTGAACTCAAGACCGTTAATGAATTATTCGGTAGCACGCANGAATCAGAGATTCCGTCAGAAGTTTCTGTGCTACCGCTTCGCGATACTGTCCTCTTCCCCAATTCATTTATTCCACTTGCGGTTGCACGTGAAAGCTCCGTTCGNCTCGTCGAGGATGCCGTGAATGACGGTTCACTGATTGGTGTGTTCACCCAGCGTGATGCCTCNACTGAAGAGCCTAGTCAAGACGACCTGTATCAAGTTGGCACGGCNACNCATATTCACAAGATGTTTAAGTTGCCTGATGGTAGCTTGCGTCTAATTGTCCAGGGTCTNTCACGATTACGTCTGGTTAGTCTGACGACCGCGCATCCTTANCTTAAGGCAAAGGTNGAGTCTGCAGCGGAGTTGGTAACCGAGCGCGATCATCTAGAACTTGATGCGTTGCAACGCAACATTAAGACCAACTTTCAACAGGTCGTGTCATTGTCTCCTCTGTTATCCGATGATTTACAAACACTCTCTACCAATGTTGATGAGCCTGGAAAGCTGACCGATTTTATAGCCTCGAGCTTGACAACGCTTACNACTGCGGTCAAGCAAGAAGTGTTAGAGACNCTTGATGTACATGCACGTATCGATGTGTTGAATAGGATCTTGATTAAAGAACTCGAAGTTCTGGAATTGGGTTCAAAAATCCAATCACAGGTGCAATCTGAGGTTGGGAAGAACCAGCGCGACTATTTTCTTCGTGAACAAATGAAAGCCATCCAAAAAGAATTAGGAGAAGGTGACGATCAGGCAAAGGAAATAGAAGAACTTCGTGCCAAGATTGATGCCGTTGGNATGCCAGACTCTGTTCACAAGGAAGCGNTCCGTGAACTTGATCGCTTATCGAAAATGCCAGTTGCTGCAGCCGAATATACAGTCTCACGCACTTATTTGGATTGGCTTGTTGCGCTTCCTTGGGATAAACGTACNGAAGAGATTATTGATCTTAAGCGTACGAAATCTGTGCTCGACAATGACCATTCNGACNTNGAAAAAGCGAAAGATCGAATTCTTGAATATCTTGCAGTTCGTAAACTCAATAAAGACGTCAAGGGTCCAATTTTGTGTTTTGTNGGGCCGCCTGGTGTAGGGAAGACTTCGCTGGCGAAATCTATCGCCGCATCTCTCGANCGAAAATTTGTCCGAGTATCCCTTGGGGGCATGCGTGATGAGGCAGAGATTCGAGGCCATCGGAGAACTTACATTGGTGCACTGCCTGGTCAGNTTATGCAGGGACTAAGAAGAGTAGAATCCAAGAATCCTGTGTTTATCCTCGACGAGATCGACAAACTGGGAAGCGATTTCAGAGGCGATCCCGCTTCGGCGCTGCTTGAAGTGTTAGACCCAGAACAGAACAATACTTTTCGTGATCATTATTTGGACGTGCCGTTTGATCTGTCCGAAGTGCTATTTCTTACGACGGCTAACGTGCTGGATCCAGTGGCACCAGCGTTACGTGATCGGATGGAAGTACTTGAATTGCCTGGCTACACTGAAGAAGAAAAGCTCACGATCGCACAAGAACATCTTGTCGATAAACAGGTCCTCAATCATGGTTTGACGTCTGAGAAAATCACGTTCGAAGAAGCTGCTTTACGCGCAGTAATCCGTGGGTATACCCGTGAAGCTGGTGTGCGGAACCTTGAGCGGGAAATAGGAGCATTATGTCGTAAGGTCGCACGACGGTGGGCAGAAGGTAACGAGATGCCCGTTTCAATCACGCCGAAAGTCGTAGTCGAGATGCTGGGCGCACCACGATTTCATGATGAGGAAGTCTCAAATCGCACTAAGGATCCCGGTGTGGCTGTTGGCTTAGCATGGACACCAGCTGGTGGCGAGGTGCTGTTTGTAGAGGCAACGCTGATGTCTGGTAAGGGAGAATTGACGTTGACCGGTCAGTTGGGAGACGTGATGCGAGAATCTGCAAAAACAGCGTTGTCATGGTTTCGTGCCAATGCCGGTCCTTACGGTGTTGATCCGAATTTTTATGAAAACAGTTCACTTCATGTGCACGTGCCCTCTGGGGCTGTTCCGAAAGACGGTCCTTCTGCTGGTGTGACCATGGCGACGGCTGTTGCCTCAAGGTTGACAAATCGGTCAGTACGAGCCGACTTGGCCATGACAGGGGAGATCACGCTATCTGGAAACGTTCTTCCTGTTGGTGGTATTAAAGAAAAAGTGCTGGCTGCTAGGCGACTAGGTATTACGCGCGTGATCGTGCCCCAGTTGAATGAGAAGAATATTAAGGAAGACTTGACAGAAGAACTACGGAACGAAATGACGATTCATTATGTCTCTACCATTGAGGAAATTTTAGAGATGGCCCTTATGCCAGAAGCGTCGACTGTGCCTGCCACTTCCACAAAAGAGACCGAACAACTGAAGAAATTGTCGTAGCTGTTACAAACGCTGATTAAGGCGGTGAGGTAGGTTGCTTCAGCGTTGTGAGCACAAAATTCACATCCTCGGGTAGTGGGGTGCGAAATTCCATGCGTGTCCCATCACGAGGATGAGTGAAAGCTAGGCTTTCTGCGTGAAGAAACGGGCGATCAAGTTGTCCAATAACGCGCAGATGGTGAGGCAGATGGCGACGTTTACCTCCGTAGAGTGAGTCAGCAACGACAGGATGTCCAATGGCCTTCATATGAACTCGAATCTGATGGGTACGCCCCGTCGTGATAGCTACACGGACTAGCGTGACACCTTTGAATGGTTCCGCCGAGATGATTTTGGTGATCGCAGTTCGTACACGGCGTCCCCGAATCGACATCCGTTTGCGCTGCACACTGTCTCGGCCGATTGGCAACTCGATCCGTTTACCCGCCTGCACTTGACCCCACACAAGCGCTAGATACTCTTTCTTAATCTCACGGTCACGAAATTGACGACTCAATTCTCGATGCGCCTGGTCGTGCTTGGCGACAACCATAACGCCGGACGTACCCCGGTCTAAACGGTGTACGATGCCAGGTCGTTCTTCGCCNCCTACACCACTTAAATCCGTAACATGATGNAGTAAGGCATTAACCAAGGTTCCGTCTGTGTGCCCAGCTGATGGATGAACAACCATGCCGGCTGGTTTATCAACGACNACGATGTCAGGATCTTCGTGGATAATNGTAATCGGNAGGGCTTCTGCTTTCGGNATTGCTTTAACTGTGGGAGGCACCGTGAGCAGCACGGTTGCCCCTTGTTGCACTGCAGAACTCGATTTCACCACCTTACCATTTATCTGTGCTCGTCCCTGTTTGATCAGTCGCTGGATTTGAGCACGAGAAAATGTTGGTAGCAATGCAGCGAGCACAAGGTCAACTCTGTCATTGGCGTAATNATCAGGTACTGGCAACTCAAGAACGTATTGGCTAGTCGACATTTCANCCAATAAATCGTTTCTCACAGGANAGATGGAATCTTCACCTNCCGAAACGTAAAGTTTTACGCTGTTTGGGTACGACGTCCTCTTGTGGAANGGATNTCTGGNCTATTTGTTCTGAATAGATAGANNAGCATCAGGCTACCAAGTGGAACGAGCAACGTCGCAATAAATTGCGACGTGGACAGNAGATCGAACACCATACCTCTTGGATCTCCACGGTAAAACTCAATCNCAAATCTTGAGAGACCATACAAAACGATGTACAACCAGAATGTGCGCCCGGCAAATCTCGGTCCTCTTCGTTCAGTGCCGATTAGGATGAGTAAGATAGTAAGCTCCGCAAACGATTCATAGAGTTGTGTCGGGTGCAGAAGGGNGTTCAGGGGAGTCCCAACATTGGCTGCCGCCAACGTATTTGTAAAGGTGATGCCCCAAGGCAGATCGGTGGGNCTNCCGTAACAGCAACCGGCCATTAAACACCCCAGGCGTCCCACTGCATGGCCAAGTGCAATTCCAGGCGCGAATGCGTCACACACNTTCCAAGTGTTCATTCGGTGTTTNTTGAGGAACCAGAAAGCAACGATCACCGATACAAGTAAACCCCCGTAAAANACTCCACCTGATCTAATCAATGATAAGAATTGAGCTGAACTACTTGTGTAGTAGTCAAAATCTACAATCAANAGCATCGCCTTCGCGCCGACGAGGGCACTAATAATAATGTAGATGCCAAGGTCCATCATTTTATTGGCATCTAAGCCTCGNCTTTGAGATCGAACTAGTGCGAGTTTTAGGCCGACAAGATAAGCGGCGGCCAGAAGGACACCATAGGAATAAATTGTGATCGGNCCCAACTCAAGCAATCTTGGAAACATGTCACTCCGATTCTACTGTGTCTAATAGCAGTAATACCGCACCAATNGTAATTGTAGCGTCTGCAATGTTGAACNCCCAGAAATGATATGTTCCCCAAAAGACATCAATAAAGTCTGTTACATATCCNGTGCTGGCTCGGTCAATGAGATTACCGATTGCCCCTCCAACGATGAGCGCAAATCCTANNCGTGCAAAANNNCCTTGCGNNTTTGTGTTGTAGGCGTACAAGGTCAGCACCACAAGTGCTAGGAGCGCGACACCGATCATTATTNATGTTTTGAACGGAAAATCGACTGCATTCAGAANACCGAACGCCGCACCGGTATTACGAACGTGAGTGATGTTCAAGAANCCTGGAATCAAATTGACACTGNTATGGAGAGGTATCAGTTGATGCACGAAGANTTTTGTTGCGTAATCAAGCAGTATCGTGCTNNCGACTATAATGANCGANATAAGNTTGAAATGCTGAAACAATTGGCTGAATACTGACCAGCGAGTAGGCTTGAGAATGTTGCTTACCATTGGTTTAGGGGNACGTTACTGGTTTTTTAACATTTCCACACANCGAGTACATAAGCCTTCTACTTNGGGTGTGACTGCGACGTTTGACACGTAGCGCCAACAACGTTCACAGCGTGTTCCTTCGGCTCGTTCGACCTGCAATTGNAACGCTTCACCAAAAACTTGGCCAGCTGGAACGTCATCATTGTTTTTAGTGACTTCAAGATTAGCGTCAGATTCAAGTCGAACTTGTGCAATGAATAATGTATCGAGCACTTCACGATATTGTTCTAGCAGTGCCAATGTCTCTCCNCCTGCGGTCACATGGACCAAAGCTTCCAACGACGTACCAACAACTTTTTGTTTTCGAAGCTTTTCGATTTCGACGTTGGCAACTTCNCGCATCTTGATTAGNCGNTNCCAACGGTCGATGAGTTGCTGNTCATNCCATTGTCCAANGTTTTCTTGNAAATCAGCCAGATGTACGGANCTGCTTCGCTGGCCTGGTAGGACACACCAGTAATCGTCAGCAGTGACTGGCAGAATTGGTGCAATGAGGCGAGCGATTCCGTCGGCGATGTGATAGATGGCAGTCTGCGTCGAGCGGCGCGCCGGATGGTTATTACTGTATGTATAAAGTAAGTCCTTAGAGATATCGATATAAAAGGCACTGACATCAACTGTGAGAAAGGTATTAAGTGTGTGAAAAATTGTCTGATAATCGTATCGAGAATAGGCTTCAGTAATCTTGCCGGCCGTATCAGCGTACCTAGCTAACGCGTACCGATCAATTTCCTGCAATTGCTTTGTCGCAACGAGGTCCGTCTCGGGGTCGAAGTCTGAGAGATTACCTGCCAAAATACGTAGCGTGTTGCGGATCTTACGGTAGGCTTCGACAATTCTCGCAAGGATTTCTTCACCAATGCGCATGTCTTCACGGTAGTCAACAGCTGCCACCCACAGCCGAAGAATTTCAGCTCCGCTCTGTTCGATCACCACTTGTGGTGCAATGTTGTTTCCAAGGGACTTGGACATCTTTCTTCCATCCTCAGCAACAACAAATCCATGCGTAATGACTTGTTCGTACGGGGCCGCGTCTCTGGTTCCAAGTCCGACGAGCAGTGAGCTATGAAACCATCCACGGTACTGATCACTACCTTCTAGATATGCAGTAGCCGGCCATCCAAGGTCGCGTTGTTCAAGTACGGCTTCGTGACTTGACCCTGAGTCAAACCAGACGTCGAGAATGTCACGTTCACGTTTAAATTCTTGCCCTCCACAACCCGTGCATTTCAGATTCGATGGCAAGAATTCCTTAAGGTCTCGTTCGTACCAGGCGTCTGCACCGTAACGCTCGAAGACACTTGCTGCGGATTCAATGAGTTCGGTTGTCAGAGTAGCCTCATTGCAAGCGGTGCAATATAACGCTGGAATGGGTACACCCCAGGACCGCTGGCGTGAAATGCACCAATCAGGTCTGGCGGCCAGCATGTTGTGAATTCGGTCTTGGCCCCAGTTTGGAAACCATTGCACTTTAGAGACAGCATCAAGTGCACGGGTACGCAGTTCCCGTGTTTCCATCGCAATGAACCATTGCGGGGTCGCCAAAAAAATTACGGGCGTATGACATCGCCAACAATGAGGATACGAGTGTTCAAATGTATCCCGATGCCAAAGGCGATCTTTCGCTGCTAAAGCTTCTTCAATTTTTCCATTTGCCTCGAAGACTTGTAGGCCGGCAAACAACTCGACGTCGTCAGTGAAATGTCCAGTGGGATCAACTGGGGCATAGGTTGGGAGTTTGTATCGCACACCAGTGTTGAAGTCGTCTGCACCGTGCCCTGGAGCAGTATGTACAACCCCAGTGCCCTGCTCAAGGGTCACGTATTCGCCAAGAACCCCGACTGATTCGCGATCATAGAGAGGATGTTGAAATTGAAGACCTTCAAGATGACGACCTTTGATGGTCACAAGACGTTTCGTTAGTGATCGGCCGATCTCATTACTGATTCTCTCTGCAAGACTGTCAGCTACAAGGACCGCGGTACCGTCCATATCGTAAATCCCGTAGTCGAAATTAGGGTGAAACGCTAGCGCAAGATTTGAGGGAATGGTCCATGGCGTTGTCGTCCAAATAAGTGCCGACAGGGTTTGACCTGCGAGCGCTGGTAGGCGAGTTGTTAAGGTGGCGGAGCTTTCTTCCGTAAGTGGAAACTCCACATAGATCGATGGAGAGGTGTGTTGGCTGTACTCAACTTCCGCATCTGCCAGAGCGGTTCGACAGTGAGTACACCAATGTACTGGTTTCTTGCCTCGATAAACCATATCCTTTTCGACAAAACGACCGAGAGCGCGCACGATGGCCGCTTGGTATGGGTATGCCATCGTCAAATATGGTTCTGACCACGTACCTAGGACGCCAAGTCGTTTAAATTCTTCACGCTGGAGATTCACGTAGTTCTCAGCATACTTACGGCAAGCTCTACGAATATCGGCAACACTCATACTGCGCTTCTTGGAACCCAGCTCACGATCTACGTTGAGCTCAATTGGTAGACCATGACAGTCCCAGCCTGGAACGTAGGGACTATCGAATCCAGCCATCGTTTTCGATTTGACGATAAAGTCCTTCAAAATTTTGTTTAAAGCCGTTCCAATGTGAATGTGGCCATTTGCATATGGTGGGCCATCGTGAAGGACAAATCTGGGCGCGCCGGCTCGGCGAGCTCTAATCTGCTCGTAGAGTTTCATCGAATCCCAGCGTGCAATTGCGGCCGGTTCAGCAGTCTGCAAGCTGGCTTTCATCGAAAAGGCAGTCTTAGGCAGGTTAAGTGTCGATTTCCAATTCGGCATTAGACGTTTCGTCGAGAATAGTGATTGTCGCCCAGACAGTTGACCGGGGAACTTCCGTATACTTATTCATTGTAGTGCAAGTTACGCGTCTCATTACGCAGTTGACCAACACTCGACTTGTATAATGCTCCTGTGACTAGAAGTATTGACAGCAACAGATTTCTAAGAGGCAACTACGGTCTCAGTTAAGACTCCGTGAGGGTGGAACCGATGGAATATCAAGATTTAACATCACTAGAAGAATTTCGATCGGTGGTGGAATTGGAAAAGCAGGTTTGGGAATACACGGACGCGGAGGATGTTGTGCCTGTTCCCATTCTAGCGGTGAACGTTAAACGCGGGGGCATACTGATTGGAGCGTTTGATGAAAGTCGAGAAATGGTGGGATTCGTTTATTCGTTGCCCGGGGTCCGCCGCGGTCAGTTAACGCAGTGGTCCCACATGCTTGGAGTCATTGAACATCACCGCAGTGCAGGAATTGGAAAAGAGTTGAAGTTCCAGCAGCGAGCACGCGCATTACAAATGGGGGTTGATCTAATCGAGTGGACATTCGATCCCTTGCAAGCGATGAACGCCCATCTGAATTTTTGCAAGCTGGGTGTTATTGTTTCGGAATACAAAGAGAATATTTATGGGGAATCCAGTAGTCCTCTGCATTCTGGCACGCCAACAGATCGCCTGATCGCTGAATGGTGGGTCAGGACCGATCGGGTGGAGCAGTTAGTCGCTGGCAGCGAGCGACCTGCGAATTCCAAAGCAGCTGTAGTGCCTAATGAATTCCTAAATGAAACGGAAGTTGTCGACGGATGGTTAGCCTGTAAGGATGTGAATCTCCAGTCTGGTTCGACTGAACTCCATTTGGAGATTCCAAGAGACTTCAGCAATATGCAGGTTCAAGTGCCTGAACTGGCGAAACATTGGAGGATGACCGTTCGAGAACTGTTCAAAACCTACTTCAGTCAGGGTTATTTGGCGGTTGACTTCGTTCTCGATCGAGTTGCAGGTCGAGGTTGGTATGTACTACGACGATCTGAAGAACGGTAAGGCCGCGCTTCTCAGCTAGCCTGGAGGCCAAGTGAGCGAACGTCCGCCAAGTAAGTGCAAGTGGATGTGAAACACCGTCTGACCTGCGCCCTGATTACAATTGAATACCGTACGATATCCGGCGCTAGAGATCCCGCGATCTCTAGCAATCATGGCTGCCCGCCTGGTCATTTCGCCAACGAGCCCGTCGTCGTCCTTGCGAAGATCATTTAATGTTGCAATATGTTGGCGTGGAACGATAAGCACATGCGTTGGCGCTTGTGGATTAATGTCGTCGAATACCACAAGTCGACTGTCTTGGTAGACGAAAGTCGTGGGTAATTCACCAGCAATAATTCGACAGAACAGGCATTCAGGGCTAGTTGTGTTTGGCATAAAGATTATCGTCGGCGGAGAACAGCAACCCGTGGAAGCTTCTGGAGATCATGGACAACGTTGACCAGTTCAAGATTCTCATGCTCCTTTGTGAGTGCTTTAACTCCGTTCAGCTGACCAAAGCCAAACTCAAAAAACAGCCAACCTTGTTTTGCCAACTTGATTTCACTTTGGGCAAGGAGTGCTCGAAATCCTTCCAGGCCGTCCATGCCGCCGTTTAGTGCTACCTCGGGTTCATAATTTCGAATTTCCAACTGAAGGTCCGTAAGATGATTCGTCGGAATATATGGCGGATTGGAGACAACGACATCGATTGACTCTTCCACACCAGCTAGAAAACTGGTATGACGGCACTCAATGCGATCCGCCAGGTCGTTCTTGGCGACGTTCCTCTTTGCGATCTCAATAGCAGCACTCGACACATCGGTGGCTAGAATCTGAGCATTTGGAAATTCAGTTGCCAGTGAAACAGCTAGACATCCACTTCCTGTCCCGACATCTACAATTCGAAGGGAAGCTGTGCGATCCGGGTTTGTATCGAGGACAGTCTTTACAATGATTTCGGTCTCTGGCCGAGGAATCAGAACTGCTTCGGAGACGTCGAATTGAAGACTCCAGAATTCTCTAGTACCAGTTATAAAAGCAAGTGGCTCACGACGCTCACGACGAGCTATCAGGTTTTCAAAGCAAGAATCAAATGAGAGATGCGGCACGTCGTGACGGTGGGAGAAATAATACGCCCGATTCCATCCGAGTGCGTGTCGGGCAAGGACTTCGGCGTCAATGCCGGCGTTGCCTATTTCAATACCAGCGTGTTCCAAGCGTGAGCGTGCAGCTACGACATGTTCATGAATTGTCATTAGTCCGTAGCCAGGGTTTCCGCATCTTTAAGTTTTTCTGCTTGGTAATACGTAGTTGTGGCATTGATGATTTCAGCGAGGTCTCCGTCCAAAATATTCGTAAGTTGATGCGTCGTAAAATTGATGCGATGGTCGGTGATCCGACTTTGAGGAAAATTATATGTTCGGATTTTTTCTGATCGTTCTCCGGTCCCTACTTGACTGCGGCGATCCTTGGCGATAGCCGCCTGCTGTTGCTGAAGCTCAAGTTCATAGAGTCTGGCGCGCAGCACTTTCATTGCCTTAGCTTTATTCTTAATCTGGGATTTTTCATCTTGTTGGGATACCACCATTCCAGTGGGGAGATGTGTGATCCGCACCGCCGAGTAGGTGGTATTGACACTTTGGCCACCTGGACCACTTGAACAAAATGTGTCGATACGCAAATCTTTGGAGTCAATCTGAATATCTACTTCTTCTGCTTCCGGAAGCACTGCGACTGTTGCGGTGGAGGTGTGAATGCGACCACTTGCTTCCGTTGCTGGGACCCTTTGTACCCGATGCACGCCACTCTCATACTTTAATTGACTGTACACGCGACGGCCTTCAATAAGTACAATCACTTCCTTCAGCCCACCCACACCCGTGTCATTAGCCGAAAGAACATCCAGGCGCCAGCCTTGACCTTCTGCATATTTCCCGTACATCCGGTAGAGATCCGAAGCAAACAGCCCCGCTTCATCACCGCCAGTACCAGCTCGAATCTCCAAAACCACGTTTTTCTCATCGTTCGGATCTTTTGGAATCAGTAGCGTTTTAATCTGTTCCAGAAGTGTTTCCTGACGAGATTTGAGTGTCTGTAGTTCCTGTTGTGCAAGCTGCTGCATTTCGTCATCACTTGTGTTAGTTAATTCCTCAGCCTGTGCGATTTCTTTGGCTACGTCCTTGTATTGCCGAAATCGTTCAATCAATGGTTGGATTTCGGCCAGAGCTTTTACGTGCATTCGGTAAGTCTTAGCGTCAGCTTGCACTTTCGGTTCGCTAAGAAGCGCCGTTAGGGAATCGTACCGCTCTTCAATTTCGGTCAGCTTGTCAAACATGGTTAAAATCTCGTTGAGTTGAGCAACGAGGAGCTTTTACATTGCGCTCTGGCCACCTGAAACAGGGGGCAGAAACGCAACCTCATCACCGTCATTTAATACGACATCCATACGCGCGTACTCTGCATTCACGGCACTCGACAACGACTCACCGTATACTTCTAGACCAGGAAAATCAGTGATTAAATTATCCCAAAGCATACGGACCGTTGTTCCAATTGGTACTTCTCGTTCTATTTCGTTATTCCCAACGATATCGCAGAGTCTAGCGAACAAATAAACCTTTATGCGCATGCTCGTCGAAACGCCTCGGCCTTTGCCTCTTCATCATGAGGATCGGCGGTGGCACCCTCTATCCAAACGTCTCCACCCTCAAAGAACTCATGTTTCCATATCGGTGCAATTTGTTTAATGCGCTCGATGCTGTACCGGCAAGCTGCAAATGCGTCGACACGATGTGGTGAGCATGTCACAATTGCAACGCTAGCTTGGCCAACTTCTAGGCGACCGATTCGATGGTGAATTCCTAGCCGAATCGCTGGCCACCGTTCAGCAACTTCTGCACCGATTCTGGCGAAGGCTCGCACCGCCAACGGTTCATAAGCTTCGTATTCTAGCCGCAGTACACGACGACCAAGGTTTTCGCCGCGGACTACACCTAGGAATGTCGAAATCGCTCCAGTTTGTAGTGACTTACCCTCGCCACTCGGCTTACTAGCTGCAGTCGAAACAGCGTCCATAAGTGCGATGAGGTTAAGTTCGACTGTCGTAATCAAAAACAACGACGGAACCATATTTTCAAGTATAGCTTATCAACTTCGCCAAAAATGATTCACTGGGCCATGTCCCTGGCCGGACGTTCACTTCTGTGGAAGCCCAAGATAGAAGGCGAAGCTAGACTGGCTTCCTAGCCAGACAAACTATTGAACTTCCTATAGGAAGGTCTATTAGACGCAAAACTCCTGCCTCGATAGTGAGCATAAGTGAAAGCAATCCATTCAATGGTGCGGACGGCACTCGAAAGTCGGATTTACTTTCCAGACCGCGTAACCGCTGCAACAGTCTAGCTGCGAGCATTGGTAAAAAGATCGAGGCGTTCGTGTGGGTGATTCTTTCTACCCGAAAACCCCCTCGCTCAAGTGCTCTACGGAGCCGAGCACGTGAGTACCGGCGACGCTCTCCGACGAAACGCGAATGATTCCCTGTGAGCATGTTCATGGCCGGAACATTGACGATTATTGCCCCTCCCGGGCGTACGAGACGATACATCTCATTAATGGCAGCCTGCTCCCTTCCATCTTCGAGGCAATACAAGACATCGAAGGAGGTTGCCACATCGAAGCTATCATCGGGGAAAGGTGCTTGTGTGGCCGAGGCGCACGCAACTCGGTTGTGCCCCGCTTCTAGAGCGAAAGTGATGCCGGTCCAAGTAAGGTCAAAGCCGAACGATCGGCCATATTTCTTAAGGATCGTCAAATTTGCACCCGTACCGCAACCACAGTCGAGAATAAGAGGTCGGGAAACACCTTTTGTAGCTTCTGTAAGGAAAGGCTTCACAAACAGACGAAAGCCGCGGTACCAGAAATGCCTACGCTCCGCCCGGTGTGTCGCTCTTAGTAAATCGTCCACCTCATAGAGATTCTAGCCTTTCTTGTGCCCTCGTAACCGATGTGGGATCAGAAGGATTTGGTATAG
>NZSH01000075.1 GCA_002696705.1 Woeseiaceae bacterium
ACCACCACGGTAGCCAAAGCAATCAAGACAGGCATCGACACAAGAGTACTTTGAGCCTTGTGGGTGAAGGTCTACACTTATACTAAGCATTATCACGGGTGCCTTTACTCGCCCAGCGAAGGAGCAATCGTATGATTGGACGAACTATTCTTTTCCTAACCACCTTTATTGTTGTGCTTGGCGCCTCACCAGCCTTTAGCCAAGACCGCATCTTCACAGCAGAAGCCGGCATGGTATTTCACCCAATTCAGCCAGACAAAACTGAAGACTTTGAGATGGTTCTAGGACGAGTACGTGATGCCTTGCATGAGAGTGAAAGCGCATTACGCCGTAATCAGGCTGAAAATTGGAAGGTCTATCAAGCGATTGAACCAGGCCCGCAAGAGTCAGTTCTGTATATTTTCGTCATTGACCCTGCGCTCGAAGAAGCGGACTACACGATTGGTAATATCCTACGAGAAGAATTACCACTTGAAGCACAGGCCTTGTACGAAACGTTTGCGTCGTGCTACGCCTATAGTCCAAGCATGATTAATATGCGATTGGCCTCGGATTTCAACGAATCCGCGACGAGTGATGGAACCAGTCAAGAATAAGGAACAGGCCATGACCAAGTTGGGTTCACCAATCAGAAATCGTTGCCAACTGGCAATACTCATAGGTTTCCTGGTGTGCCTATCCACGGTGTTCCAACCCGCAACAACCTATGCTGATGTCACACTCTTCACCGGGGTAAATAACACAACCGCAAACCGCCCGACTAGCGGTTTTGCCATCGGGATGCTATTTATGAAGCTCGTAGGCTTCGAGCTGGAATATGCGAGCGCACTGGAGGACCCTGCCCTTGGAGCTCCGTTACTGAGAACAGGTATGGCGAATGTTGTGGTTGAAACTCCCACCGCAGTCAAGGGGTTCAAGTTCTACGGTACAACTGGTATTGGAATCTACCGAGAAAAATTTGTCAGTTCGAGATTTAACCAGCTCGGCCTAAACATCGGCGGTGGCATCAAAATGACTCTGGCTGGGCCGTTTCGGGTACGGGTCGACTATCGAATCTTCAGATTACGGGGTTCGCCACAGGAATCCGACCCCAAGCGACTTTATGTTGGGTTAAATGCAGCTTTTTGAAACCAGCCGTCCGGCCTATTTCATGGGCAAAGACACTCGGAACAGCCTCAACAGAGCACGCGAGGTTCTACAGTCGAAAAAAACCTGCATTGCTAACAATGCAACCCTTAATACTGCATCGACAGTTCACCCTACGCGGTAAACTTGAACACGCTAAATCTACCCAGTGACCGTGATACCAATTATCGGTAGTCAGCTAAATCCTAGCGATTAAAAACTCACTGCACTGGGTCAATTTCCGAAGCACTATAACCAGCGGCTGCGGCACTATAAATATCATACAGACGCTGCGCTTCTTCTTGCCCATACGCCTCAAGGAGAATATTCGAAACGGTGTAATCTGCTTGTGGCACCGGCGGATCGATAATCGCGAGATAAATCACGCTGCCATCTGCTTGTGCGGGTAACTTATATATTTTCCAACTATCCGCCTGACGTCGCTTGGCTGAGTCGTCGCTGTTTTGAAGGCCTTCCTTCACCCTGCCCATCACCATTTCGAAATCGGCAGTACTCCCGGCTCTAATGATGTTCTGAATGAATCCTCCATTATTGAATGTCAACGCAGAATTTTGCGCCTGCGCTACCGCTAGGCCCTGCATCCCAAACAGAACGATTGTTGCTGTCAAAGCTCCGACCCAGACAGATCGACTAAACCAGATCGAAGAAAACCTTAATAAACCCATTCCCAAACCTCCTTGAATCAAAAGCCGTTACTTTACCGTATTGCTCCACTAAACGAAAACACTCATTATCTCATTCGCGACCAGCATTCCTTGCCTGGTGAGCCGCAGTCGCCGATTTTCCTCCACTAGAACCCCAACGTCAAGAAAAGGCCTCAAAGCCGAGCCATACTGTCCTCTGACGTCAATCTCGTAACGCGTCTCTACTATATCTAAGTCCACCCCATCCACGAGTCGTAATCCCATGATTAATGCGTCCGACCCACACTCTTCCACCGACCTCATCCGTTGATCAGCGCGGACTTCGACTCCATTTTGGGCCTTAACAACGTAATCATCAACACTGGACACATTATGCCACCTCAGATTGCCGCGGGTTGAGTGAGCACCACAACCAAATCCAATCCAAGCCCCATCAGTCCAGTACTTCAGATTGTGCTGTGAGCGCTTCCCTGGACGAGCTACGTTCGAAATCTCATACTGATGATACCCTGCCCCTTCGAAACGTTCCATCGCATCCAGATACATGTCTGCTGCATCATCATCCGGCACACGAGACCAAGCTTGTCTGGCCATCTGTGCTTGCAGTGGTGCACTTGAATACAACTCAAGTAAATAGAGTGACACGTGGTCGGGAGCCAAGGCGAGCGCGGCATCAACGGATGTTTGCCACTCTACAAGTGTTTGCCCTGGCAACCACATCATGAGATCAAGGCTTAGATTATCAAAACCTTCTCTACGAGCTGTTCGAAACACGCGCTCCGCGTCAGACGCTGTGTGGGATCGATCTAACCGAGCGAGTTCTTCATTAAGAAAAGACTGCACCCCTATACTCAACCGTGTAATACCAGCCTGGCGATAACCAGTCAATCGTTCTATCGTCAACGACTCGGGGTTCGCCTCCAATGAGATTTCCGTGCCGCTCGCTAGATTAAATGAGTCCCGACAGGCGGCCACGAGCCGACCTACCTCCTCAGGTAACAACAAGGACGGGGTACCACCACCGAAGTGCACCGAGTCAACCGAAGAACCATCAGCCATCTTTCGAACTTCAAGTTCGATTGCTGTTAGGTACGACTCTTTAAGCGACTCATTAAATAAAATTCGATTGAAATTGCAATAGTTGCAAATGGCACTACAGAACGGGATGTGCAGGTACAGACCTAGTTTGTCACTTGCCGTAATCCTCGCCGCTGTTGGTAAGCTTTCAATTGAGCACGTCTCCGCACTCACGACGTCCCTGCCTTGCCACCAGACCATTTCAAATCGGCTTTACCATCACGCAGTCTAGCCTTGAGTTGCCCACCAGCCCGTCGCCGAGTCACTCGAGTGGGCAGTACGGACGCCCCGCGACGCTTCCATAGTAGGAGAAGATCATCGGATGTCGCTGGCCCGTGTTCAGAGTCCCAGAATCGATAATCTGCTCCAGAAAACTCAAGAAACTCACACATTTCATGCAATCTTGAGTGCATTCGGAAGCCGACTCGCTCAATGAGCGCTTGGTCCAAGCGTTCATCNTCCTGNTCAGGNTGATCTTCGTAATTAGANGTAAAAATNGTCGGTCGTCGATCATTGTAACGTGTGTTAACTATTAAGTTTAGCGTCTCGTCGACCCATTCTGACGTCTTCTCAGAACCNAGGTCGTCCAACACNAATAGTTCAGCCTCGATTACCGGTCGCAAGACGTCGGTCTCCGTCGTGCGAACCACTGGATTGTAAGTACTGCGGATCATCCGTAACAATTCGCGGGTGTCGAAAAACAACGCCCGGGCGCCGCACTTCTGGACAACATGTTTCAANATCGCAACAGCAAGATGAGTCTTGCCAATTCCTGGTGGGCCAATAAAAAAAAGNCCTCGATCGACNACCGGAAACTTNTCCNCAAACGCACGACTGCGAGTCACAGCTTTCTGTAATTTCTCATTAGGATAGGTTACAAATCCACCCAGATTGCAACCTTGATANCGAGGNGGAATACGTGCGTCGCGAAGAAGCTTGTCGGCTAAAGNGTCTCGCCAACATTCACATCGCACAACATGATGGGTACCATCGTCCTCGATCGGTTTCCACCCAGTACCACCACAGTGCTCACAGGACATCGTTTTATTAACCACACTTGAAATGACGGTGAACCACAACCAACTACCGCAGTTCCCTAAGCCGCACATTGTACTGCAGAGTAAAAGCAGNCAGAAGAAAAATGATCAAAAATTGGTGGGAGGGCTATCTCTTCGNGATTGATTCCGATTGAAANTTGACTCTTGACTTTCNTGNTCTTCTTTCCAGTCTTNAGATCAGGATTGATCNCGATTTGAATTTGACTCTTGACTTTCCTGTTCTTCTTTCGNCTCTTCGGAACNTGCAAGTATGAGATCAGTTGGAGANGACTTAACAATGGCAGTTCCGAGGCGTTGTTCCCAGTCNCCGAGACCACGTGTCAGTTCTTGTTTGACATAAGCGACGAACTCGTTCACCTCGGTTTGCATTTGCTCAATNTTNNGNCGCATGTTGAGAATAATCTCGACACCAGCNAAATTCACACCAAGCTCTCGAGTNAGCGATANGATCATTTCAAGTTGCTCAAGGTCCNCCTCCGAATAGAGCCGTGTATTACCATNCGTCCTAGAAGGTTTCAATAANCCTTCACGTTCGTACAAACGGAGGGTCTGAGGATGAATATTGTANTTTTGCGCCACGGCGCTAATCATGAAAAGTCCNTTATTTGGAGGTTTTANAGCCATTTTCTTCTNTCTCTTTCATCTTNAAAANAAACCTCTCGCTAGGAAAGCTTGTCGANNTCTTTCCTNACATTCTCAGGATTTAGTTTGCCAAATTCTTGTAACAACTCCTTAGANCGCTCATCGGCCAAACGAGGTAGCACCAAACGTATNTCAACAATCAGNTCACCCTGTGGTCCACNTCCNAGAGAAGGTACACCACGNCCACGGAGTCGAAATCGCTGTCCTGATTGCGTACCTGGTGGNATCCGTACGCGACCCGGGCCATCAAAAGTTGGTATTTNAATTTTTGACCCAAGCGCGGCTTCATNAATCGCTATCGGTACGACGAGAAATAAATCGTTGCCGTGACGCTCAAACAGCTCATGCTTCTGCACAGAAATCGTCAANTATAAGTCNCCCGCACGACCACCACGGCGCCCAGCGTGTCCNNGTTCAGGTATCCGNATCCGACCACCATCAGCTATGCCTGGTGGCACNCGTACTCTGTTTGTTTCTGNACGAGGAATTACACCTTCACCANTGCAGGTNCCACATCCTCTGTGGCGCTTNCGTCCTGAACCGCCACACCCTCTGCAATTCTTTGAAAACACCATGTGNCCACGAGCCCANCGCACATTGCCTGTGCCCTGACACTCNGCACATCGACCTTCAGCCATTCGCAGTATNCCCGNACCGTGACAAACGGTACAACCGCCGAGTCTGGTTANATTCACTGACCGCTCGACTCCACTCATGGATTCCTCAAAGCTGACTGTGACGCCTAACCTTAGGTCAGCACCATCTTCGGGAACAACCTCCCCTATCTCAGGTTGNGTAAAGACATCCGCAAAGAGGTCGCCAAACGTTGACGCGGCAGATCCCTCAGCAGAAACAGAAAAATCAAANCCTTCAAATTCAAATGAGGANGANGACCCNGGCANATCAGTTATCTCCCCCTGGGTGTCATATCGCTGACGACGCTCTGGATCACTTAAAGNCTCATAGGCCTTGTTCACACGACGGAAATACACCGCCGAGGCCTGNTCGCCAGGATTTATACCGGGATGAAACTTTCGTGCTAGGCGCNGGTAGGCACGCTTTACATCCCTAACNGTTGCGCCGCGTTCGAGCCCAAGAATTAGGTAGAAATCCATCGCTCTCGACGGCGGGAGGTTAATCCGCCTTCCTATTTCTTTTCGTCTTCAACCACTTCTGCGTCGATCACGTCACCTTCAGNNCTGTCANCTGAGGCNGACGACTCGCCNGGANCCGCACTGGCANCTTGCCCTCCATCNCCAGTCGGTGCCTGTTTATAGAGGGTCTCGGCNGCCNNATGCTGAGCNGNNGTCAGCTGTTCAAGAGCTTGTGTCAGTGATGCTTCCTCGCCACTCTCCANCGCTTTCTTGACCTCAGCGATTGCTGCCTCCAGTGGTTCNCGCTCGGTGCTTGATAATTTATCGCCACTCTTTTCAAGCATCTGTTCGGCACCGTAGACGGCTTGGTCAGCCTGGTTACGCCGCTCGATCTCGTCACGCCGAGCCTTATCCTCCTCTGCGTGCAATTCGGCCTCTTTCATCATCCGGTCGACTTCGTCTTTGGCAAGACCACTTGAGGCAGTAATTGTAATGTTCTGCTCCTTACCTGTTGCCTTGTCCTTCGCCGTAACGTTCACAATCCCGTTAGCATCGATGTCAAAAGTAACCTCGATCTGAGGAACACCCCGAGGCGCAGAAGGCAAGCCGACTAAATGAAATTCTCCTAAAACTCGATTATCACGGGCAAGTGGACGTTCACCTTGCAGCACCTTGACCTCTACACTCGTTTGATTGTCAGCTGCAGTTGAGAACGTCTCGCTCTTGCGCGTTGGGATAGTAGTGTTTCGTGGAATCAAGGTCGTGGACACGCCACCTAAGGTTTCGATCCCAAGCGACAATGGCGTTACATCAAGCAACAAAAGATCCTTAACATCCCCAGCCAACACACCTGCCTGAAGAGCTGCTCCGACTGCCACAACCTCATCAGGATTCACACCCTTGTGAGGCTCCTTCCCAAAGAGTTCCTTAACGATCTCCTGCACCCGTGGTACCCGTGTCGACCCACCAACCAAGACGATTTCGTCAATCTTTGAAGTCTCAAGCCCAGCGTCCGCCATGGCCTGTTTCGTGGGCCCAACAGTCCTTTGTAGCAAGTTCTCAACCAACTGTTCGAACTTCGCTCGAGTTAGCTTCATTACCAAGTGTTTTGGACCGGACTGATCTGCCGTAATAAAGGGTAAGTTGATGTCTGTTTCCATCACCGTAGACAATTCCATCTTCGCTTTTTCGGCAGCCTCTTTCAGGCGCTGTAAGGCCATCCGGTCTTTGCTGAGATCGATTCCATCTGACCGCTTAAACTCAGCAACAATCCACTCAATGATGTTTTGATCCAGATTATCACCACCGAGATGGGTATCACCGTTAGTCGCCTTAACCTCAACAACCCCCTCCCCGACTTCAAGAATTGAAATATCGAAAGTGCCACCACCGAAATCAAACACCGCAATAGTTTCATCCTTCTTCTTGTCGAGCCCATAGGCAAGAGCTGCTGCCGTGGGTTCATTGACGATCCGCATCACCTCAAGATTGGCAATTTTTCCCGCATCCTTGGTAGCCTGCCGTTGTGCATCGTTAAAATACGCAGGAACTGTGATCACAGCCTGGGTGACTGGTTGTCCGAGATGTTCTTCAGCCGCCTGGCGCAATTTTTGGAGAATCATTGCAGATATTTGTGGCGGGGTGTGCGGCTCTGAATGACCGACGGTTTTGATACGCACATCACCATTAGTTCCCTCCACGATGGAGTACGGAACCATCTTCATCTCCTCACTAACCTCGTTGGACTTACGTCCCATAAATCGTTTGATTGAGAACACTGTGTTCTCAGGGTTCGTCACAGCTTGGCGCTTCGCAACTTGGCCAACCAGACGCTCGTTCGAACTGGTGAATGCTACTACCGAAGGTGTTAAGCGTGCGCCTTCAGGATTGGTAACAACTGTGGGTTCACCACCTTCAATCACCGCTACCACCGAATTCGTAGTTCCAAGATCAATTCCGATAATTTTGCTCATGCTTTTCGTCACCATCTTTGCCACCAATATTCAATGGCAAAGTCATCTATATAGGCCCATAAAATTAAGATCAATCGTATCTATACAAATATAAAATATGAGTGTAATTATGTCAATTATTTATGAGTGTATATATATCAAAATTATATTCAACAACAAAAAATGCCCTAAACCTCTATTAAATATAGATTTGTAAGTTGCGTGTTATAATACTGTTGTTGTTTTATTAGGAGTTAAACCCGCCTTGGCACGATACGTTATTAGAATTGCTCGTCAGGCCGGTCTTGTCGCCAGTTTTGTCACCGTGGCAATCCTTGGCGCCACCACTGGGGTGCTCTTTACCTTTGCTGGTGACTTGCCACAAATCTCCGCTCTCGATGACTACGCACCCAATACCATCACTCGCGTTTATGCTCGAAATGGTGAAACCATCGGAGAATTCGCTACGCAGCGACGCGTCGTAATCGATTACGAGAACATCTCCCCTTATTTACGTGACGCGATTATTGCCGCCGAAGATGCGGGATTCTATAGTCACGTCGGATTGAGTATCTCCCGACTGGCCATAACGATTGTTCGAGACGTTGTTCGCGGCGAACTGGCCGGCGCCAGCACCCTTACGCAGCAGCTTGCGCGAAACTTATTTCTTACACAAGAGAAGACCCTGACGCGCAAGATTAAAGAGCTCCTTTTGTCCTTCCAAATTGAGAAACGATATACGAAGACAGAGATCTTGGCCCTCTACTGTAACCAGATCCTTTTTGGTCATGGAGCCTACGGTGTCGAGGCAGCCTCACGTATGTACTTCAACAAATCAGCCGCGGATCTTAAATTAGAGGAAGCAGCCCTGCTGGCCGGAATAATTCAAGCACCCGCAAGACAAAGCCCCTTCGTTAATATTGAACGCGCGACACAACGACGCAATTACGCACTCAACCGAATGGAAGATGAAGGGTTTATATCTGCTGAAGAAGCTGTCACAGCCCGTGCCAAGCCAATCAGCGTGCTAGATCGAAGACGTGAAAAATCAATTGCACCTTACTTCGTGGAAGAAGTGCGCCAACACCTCGAAGCAAACTACGGTGTCGAACAACTCTACGAAGACGGGCTTTCGGTTCACACTTCTTTAAACGTCGAACTGCAAATAGCTGCGAACCGTGCTGTAAGCAATGGTCTCCACCGATTGGATAAACGCCGAGGCTTTAGGAAGCCCGCGCGGAATCTCGCCAAGGAAGAAATCGCTCTTGACGAATTCGACCACGCCAGATGGAATCAACCGATCGCCGCTGGCGATCGCATCCCAGCGATTGTGACAGTAGCGGACTCCAATCACGTAGTTATGCGGTCAGGGAAGTATCAAGGAACAATCGAACGAGAAGGTTTTCGCTGGACACGGCGCCAGGCTGCAAACCAACTGCTGGAAGTTGGTGATTTAATTCTTGTTCAAGTCACGTCCGTTGACGAGACACGCAAAACACTGACCGCCACACTCGACCAGGAACCGCTAGCCGAAGGAGCGTTGTTAGCCATCGATAATCGCACTGGACAGATCCTAGCAATGGTGGGTGGTTACAACTTTGAACGCAGCAAGTTTAATCGGACGGTCCAAGCGTCGCGCCAACTAGGATCACTCTTTAAGGCGGTTCTGTACGCTACCGCTATCGACCGTGGCTACACGCCAACGTCAATCATTATGGATGAGCCGGTCAGCCTCTCACCCGGGCCTGACCAGCCTGAATACTCACCGGAAAACTACGATAAAGAATTTGTCGGTCCCGTGACACTCCGTTTTGCACTTGAGAAGTCTCGTAATGTCCCTGCTGTCCAAGTTATTGCCGATCTCGGACCTCAACTGGTAGCAGATTACGCGACGCGGTTTGGTTTCACATCAGAGATTCCTTCATTTCTTTCCATTGCATTAGGTGCTGGAGAAGCAACATTGCTAGAGATCACCAGTGCATACAGCATATTTCCTAACCTTGGGGTGCGTCTTGAACCGTATGAGATCCTCCGCATCACAGATCGTGCTGGTAACCTCCTTGAAGAGAATAGACCGATATCATACGACTCGCTGCCGGCGGACACCGCGTATATCAT
>NZSH01000076.1 GCA_002696705.1 Woeseiaceae bacterium
GTGGCTACACTTGCGGCCATATCCAGTAAATTTAAGGCAACACGAGCATCACCGTTCGCATATTGTGCTATTGCAGTACGTGCGTCTGGAGTGATTACAAGACCACGGTTACCCAATCCATGAGTGGTATCGGATATGGCTCGCGAAATGACCGTTTCGACGTNTTTNTGTGTTAGCGGTTTGAGGACAAAGACGCGTGANCTTGAGAGCAACGCTGAATTTACTTCGAATGATGGATTTTCCGTNGTTGCACCTACCAAAGTAATNTCCCCTGACTCCACTCGTGGTAGAAAAGCATCTTGTTGCGNCTTATTGAACCGATGAATTTCGTCGATGAAGACGATCGTTCGGTGATTNAAACGCCGATGTCTATCCTCTGCCNCTNTCATGACGGCCTTGACTTCCTTGATACCCACNAAAACAGCGCTGAATGCNACAAAGTGNGCCTTGCTGGCAGNAGCAATTAATCTTGCNATTGTTGTCTTGCCGNTCCCCGGNGGACCCCANAGGATGATGGATTGNAGAGTATCTCGTTCAATTGCTTCCCGTAATGGTTGTCCCGTATCTAAAATTTCTGTTTGACCAACAAACTCTTCGAATGNACGTGGACGCATNCGTTCGGCNAGCGGCGCATAAGCTCCCTTACGAGTATCNTCATCTATTTGAAAAAGGTGTTGGGGTTTCATTGGGTCATTCGACGTTGACGATAAGCTTCGTAAACGACTAGTCCTGCAGTGACTGCCACGTTCAGGGACTCGACTCCGGCTCGCATAGGAACTGATACTGTGTCGTCCACCAATTCTACAATCTCCCGAGGGAGTCCGGCACCTTCATTTCCCAGCAGTATCAGNGGNTTCGAAGGAAAGGTGTAAGAGAATAGAGAAGTCCCNTGTCGTGGGGTTGTTGCAAGAATGTCTAANTGTGCCCTACGTGCGCGNAACACAAGATCTTTGATGTCGTTATGGCNAACAACTGGAATTCGAAAAGCGCTGCCCATACTAGCNCGTAGAGCTTTCCAGGAATANGGCTCGGCTGTNGCTCCTANTGTTACCACNGCTGTTGCNCCACCGCCGTCGGCNGCNCTGATTATAGCGCCGACATTACCTGGATCTTGAATATCTATNAGAACCAAAAACATCGCACGATTATTGGTNAAGAGATCGTCGAGGNTGGCGGATGGTCGTTCGGCAATCGCGACTACACCTGACGGNTTGCGGACAGGGCTNATGGCNGNCATAACTGACTTAGTGACCTTCACNATCCGCGTATTCTCTTTCTTNAAAAACGTNNCCAAGTTGAGAAGTTCTTCGTCTCTTGANTTGAGCNGATCGGNNTCGAAGGCTGCTTCTTGGATTGCAAGACCAGCTGTTTTAGCTTCAACGATTAGATGGANACCATCAAGAAAAATACGATTATCAGTATTAGNNCGTTGNCTGCGGNTCACAGATCGNTACGAAGNNACGAGAGCGTTTTGACGGCTTGAGATGAGCCTCATGGCCCACAGGATAGCAGATGTAAGAGGTTCAGNCCTTCACCAAGAATACTTAANCACGNAAGANAACCTTTNNCTGATCATATCGATNCATGTAAGCGCGGCTCCCCATGAGGTNNTTGATATGCTANTCTAGGACTCAGNGNACGAGTCGATATTGCGGTTGTGCTTAGTGTCATTTCCTATAGGNTCTGCATGATAAAAGCACGTNTATTNAAAAGATTCCAAGAACAGCTTCAAGTTCTTGAAAGGGAGTTGAAGCACGAGCTTCCAAAGGAAATTAAGTTTGCTAGGGAGTTGGGCGATCTTCGTGAGAATGCTGAATATCATGCCGCTAAGGAACGACAGGGTATNGTCAATGCTCAGATAAGCATGTTGAAGCAGAGGATTGCTGATATTTCGTTGATGAATTTGGATAAGCTGCCTCACGATAAAGCAGCTTTCGGATCTACANTAGAATTGAAGGAAGNGGATGGCGAGTTGGTTGTTTATCAACTGGTAATNGCTGAGGATGCCGAACCGGGTAAGGGTTGGATTTCAACATCATCACCAATTGGACGGNCGTTAATTGGTAAAGAAGAAGGCGATGAGGTGTTAGTNCCGACTCCNGGNGGNACCAGAACATTTGAGATTCTTAAACTCACGACGATTCATGAAGAGTAATCGATNTGCTAGTNGCTTGATTCAATAGGTTTTCTTACATTGGCTATAGCCAATCTCACCTCAGACGTTCGGANTCAACAATACTCACCTAGTCTTCGTACCGCTCTTGTACTGACTGGAAGCGGAACGGCAGGTGCATATCACGCGGGTGTACTGCGTGCACTGCAAGAAGCTGGNGTNAAGATTGATGTTGTGGCAGGGCAAGGGATGGGTGCAGTTAGCGCGATGTTTGCAGCTATTGATGGNGGTTCNCGGCTGTGGGATAAANATGGAATTTGGATGAGTGGTGTTGCTNGNCAATTTTACCGGTGGCGAAAAATCTTCAGNGTGACTGGTTGGATATTGCTGGCAGCCGTNGTAGCNCTTGTGTCGCCGGTAATNCTCTTAGCCTTCACCGCNTTGGTNTACCCAGCTTCGTTGGTNTTTNAANATNCTGGATTTGATTNTGGAATAANGTTAATTAACGACTACAGNCGCTGGTTAAACTCAGTGTTNTTACCCGAAGCTTTACCNCTAGTGCTACCGAGAGTCGTAGTGTTTATTCTCCTGGCACTGATGATCACGCTAGGCATTAATTATCTGTTGTCCGTAGTNGTGCGAGCGAGGCGAAGANCNCGCNNTGCTCTNTGGAGGAAGATGTTTGGTGAATTGCTTAGCGTTGCTGAGATTCGAGACTGCTTTGCTAAAGAATTGTGGAAATTAATTCGCGGTGCAGCCNCNATCAGNCNTNCTTTCACAGAAGNATTGAGCCATGGCTATGTTCAATTGCTNAGTGATAATCTCGGGCAACCAGGTTTTCGAGAATTGATCATANCTTCGCATGATATTGATGCGCGACGNGATATTGTNTTCGCACTATTGAGTGAGGCGTACGGTTCTCACTTCTTTAATCCATCAATGAGACAGGGTGCTCGTCGCATATTCGAANNGTGGGATCTTTCTGGCGCTGGCCATGATCATGCGATCGACGCCTTATTTTCNGCCGTCAGTCTNCCAGTGCTAACTGAACCTCACTTGATCACGTTTGCACCTGATAGTCAGTGGCGTGGTGAAACACACCGTACATGTGATCGACCAGATGCTGTTGGTCGTGTGTTGGAAGAGGTTCTAAATGCTGGGGTTGAACAAGCTATTGTGGTTTCGTCTGCAGCTGAATTAACAGGTCCACATGCGCTGACTGGAGGACGATCCGATTTACGAGGTTTTACTGGTGAGTACTTGGCCTCTATTGAGGCGGCTTCGGTGCAGGATGCTGTGGCAGTTCAGGCAAGCCAATTTCAGGAAATGTTTCTCATTTGTCCTGAGCACAATCCGTTAGGTCCATTTGATATGTCAGGAGCTTATGACAAGCGCTCCGATCGACGGCAGACTTTAGATGAGTTGGTCGATCAGGGCTACCAAGATGCTTATCGGCAATTCATTGATCCAGTCATTGGTGCTAGTGGTGAAGGACTCGATGTTCAAGTCTAAAGGGACTGGATTACCTGCAGAAGACAATATTTCTTCAGGGATGCAGTTATGGCTTTTAAGCATGGATATAAATTGACCTTTAAGCTATTAGGATTCAAAAGTCGTTTTGTGGTTCTGCATCTACTAATGATAGTTTTGGCCACTTTAGGAATGGCTAAAGGGTCAGTGGCTCAGCCAACTTTCACGAGTGGTGTGGATCTTGTGCGCTTAGGAGTCACGGTGATTGACCGAAATGACGACTTTATAACTGATTTAACAATGGATGATTTTGAGGTGTATGAAGGAGGAGTATTTCAAGAGATACGGTATTTCAGGAGCGCCAACATGCCGGATTCATCACAACCGCCCTTACACCTCGGCTTGTTATTTGACACAAGTAGCAGTATGGAACAGGACTTGCGGATGTCACAGTCCGCCGCCATCAAGTTTTTGAATACTGTTACGCAGGCTGAGGATATTACCTTGGTTGATTTTGATACAGAAGTGCGTGTTGGACGCTATAGTCAAAATGATTTTCCAAGACTCATTGAGAGGATCAGATTACGGAAACCAAAGGGATGGACTGCCTTATATGATGCACTTGGTGTGTATTTAGATGGTGCCTCTTGGCAAGATGGTCAAAAAGTGCTTGTTTTATTTTCGGATGGTGGGGATACCCGAAGTGCTATGTCTTTCAGTGAAATCAACGATTTAGTTAAGGCTTCAGACGTAACACTGTACGCCATTGGATTTCTAAAGAATCGACCTGGCAATGCTAGTCTAATGCGTCAAATGCGAATGTTTGCTGAGCAGACTGGAGGAGAGGTGTTTTTGCCGTTAACGGCCGATCCATTCGATGAGATATATGCTCGGATTGTAGAAGAGCTTAACTCGCGTTATTCCTTTGGTTATTCCTCAACTAACGACCAGACTGATGGTGGGTGGCGTGAGATTGAAGTGAGATTGAACACTTCACGGTCAGTTCTCGAAGGCGCAAAGATTCGTACTCGAAAGGGATACTATGGACCTTATCTCAAAAAGGATTTTTGAGCCTTTCCGAAGTTGAGATGAGGTAGGTGCACCTCCGGCGCTGGACCTCTACTCCTATTAGTGTCCTTCAACACAATGAATTCCAACGATGGTCAATTTCAGTTAGTAACAGATTTTCAAGTAGGTGGAGATCAAGAACGAGCAATTGAGGAGCTAACCTCGGGTCTTGAGAGAGGGGATACACATCAGGTGCTCCTTGGTGTGACCGGTTCGGGTAAAACGTTCACGATGGCACAGTGCATCGCACGCGTGAAGCGACCTACCTTGGTTATGGTTCACAACAAAACGCTTGCTGCACAGTTGTACCAAGAGTTTAAACGTTTCTTTCCTTACAATGCAGTTGAGTACTTCGTGAGCTACTATGATTACTATCAGCCAGAAGCCTACATTCCTTCTACCGATTCATACATTGAGAAGGAAGCTACAATCAATGATCAAATCGATCGGATGCGATTATCTGCGACGCGTTCTCTGTTCGAGCGTCGTGACGTAATTATAGTGTCAAGCGTATCCTGTATTTATGGTCTAGGTTCTCCAGAGGCCTATTTTGACATGTTGCTTCCGCTGCACTGCGGACAGCAGGTTGAACGTGAATGGCTTCTTCGTAAACTAGTCGAGATCCAGTACGAGCGTAATGATCATGATTTTACAAGAGGGACGTTTAGGGTTCGTGGTGATGTCATTGAAGTTTATCCTGCCTATGATGAGCAGGCGTTACGCATTGAATTATTCGGTGATGCAATAGAAGAATTATCAAGCGTCGATCCTATTACGGGCCATTCGGTGAGGCAACACCAGAAGATTGCAGTCTATCCAAAGTCACATTTTGTTCTTCCGAGAGAACGAACACTTCAAGCACAGGAGACGATTAAGGCAGAGTTGGACGAATGCCGACCGAACCTTGAGGCTGTTGGCAAAACTTTAGAAGCTCACCGGTTGCATCAAAGAACCATGTTTGATCTCGAAATGATTAGGGAAATTGGATATTGTCATGGCATCGAAAACTATTCGCGACACCTATCTGGTCGAGAGCCCGGTGAGCCTCCACCCACATTGCTGGACTATTTTCCTGACGATGCATTAACGATCGTCGACGAGAGTCACCAGACGGTGCCCCAGTTGCGCGGAATGTACCAGTCTGATCGTTCTCGCAAGGAGGTTCTTGTTGATTATGGCTTCCGTCTTCCGTCAGCTCTCGATAACCGTCCATTAAATTTTGAGGAATGGAAGAGTAGGATAGGCCAACTCGTTTTTGTCTCTGCGACTCCAGGTCCTTACGAGCTTTCAATGTCAGATGGCGTTGTTGTGGAGCAGATTATTAGGCCTACTGGGCTGCTTGATCCGGTGATTGAAATCCGTCCGGTCAAGGGACAGATAGATGATTTGCTGGCTGAGGTTCGACAGCGCGCTGCTTGTAGTGAACGCAGTCTCGTTACAACACTTACGAAACGCATGGCTGAGGATTTGACAAAGTACTATCAGGAACTCGGAGTTCGAGTCAGGTATCTTCATTCGGATATTGATACCTTGGAAAGAGTTGAAATTTTAAAGGATTTGCGCAGGGGGGTATTTGACGTATTGATTGGCATCAATTTATTACGAGAAGGTCTTGATCTTCCAGAAGTGTCACTCGTCGCAATTTTAGATGCTGACAAAGAAGGGTTTTTACGTTCTAGTGGTTCACTGATTCAAACCTCAGGGCGTGCAGCTAGAAATCTCAATGGTAGAGTCATCATGTATGCGGATGTTGAGACTAAGTCAATACGAACTGCCCTAGATGAGACTCAGCGCCGTCGTAAAATTCAGCAAGCCTACAATGAGGAGCACGGTATTACACCTACTACAATCATTAAGGAGATCGATGGTGTAATCGGAAGAGTCTACGAAGGTGATTACGTGACCGTTTCAAGTGTCCAGGATGAACAGGAATCGTTTCGTAGTCAGGCTGAACTCGATGGCAAGATTGCTAAATTACAGTCTGAAATGCAAGCTGCTGCGGCCAATTTGGAGTTTGAGCGTGCGGCGCAGATCCGAGATCGCGTCAAAAAGCTCCAGTTGCCTGGTGCCGGAATAGTGGTTCATTCTGATACTATCTGACTGAAATTGGGCGAGCATGTTATTTTTGTGAGAAAATAGGACAGGTTGAGTAGCTGTCTTGAGTTCCTGAATGAAGTTGTAATTTGTGGTGGCAATTGAGGCGGTAGGTGGAGGATCTATGACTACTATAGCTCTTATACTACTAGCGATTATCGCGATTGCTACGACCTTTATGGCCATACTGCAGATTGGAGCCATAATTTATGTTCGACGTTTAGGTCGTCGCGTGGATGATTTGGCTGGTGAATTTAAACGTGAACTCAAACCGCTAGTTGGACGACTCAATACGATGAAAGATGTAGTTATTAACCAAGCTCGAGAAGAACTTGGCTTAATTGAAGGTCTTAGGACTGCGTTTGAGTCTATGAAGAAAACATTTCAAAAGAGTCAACCACCACCTCCTGCAACGCGTAACACCGAGGACGAGGATTCGATGTTCATTGGCTGATTGTGAAGATGATACAGGTGGGTAATCATGACAAGATGTCGTAAATTATTGCCAGGCCTTATTGTTGTCGGTGTAACTGTATTGTTCGGGTCCTTCGTATCACAGGCCCAGACCACAAGCTCTGCATCCTTAGTAGAGCAGTTAAAGCAACTTATGGACGATCAGGGGTTGAGTGCTATCGCTGCGCAAGACCCGAGCAAGGAAAACCATTTTGTTGCGGCTCTTTATTTTTCGGGTCGTCAAGTGTTGGCTGTTTCGGCCCCGTATTCAGCGCCACTCATTATGAGTCAGCAGCTGGACGATGGGGACTATCGAAATGCCTACATAGATTTAAGTAGTGCTTCGGATCCCGAAGCGCGTTTTTTCGTGGACGATTTTGGTGCCGATGGACTGCTGGCTGGGTCGGCTACTGAGGGTCCTGGCGATAGTGTCAATCGTGGTGGCCAGCAAGTCGCGCTGGATGTGAGTGACTTGTATGCGCAAGCTGACCAAGACTATGCCGAGATGCTTAGGTTACTTATCGGCGAACTTCGTTGATACCACACAGCACGTAGCATTTACGAGTGGGCGCTTGGCTCAGTGGTAGAGCATCGCCTTCACACGGCGGGGGTCAGTGGTTCGAATCCACTAGCGCCCACCACTCATTCCAGTCATCTTAAATTATTTCAACATCCATGTTTGGAATTTGCATTTAAGAGTGGTCACTACTCTATGATGTGCCATAGAGTTTATCTCCAAAATCTCCAAGACCAGGAACAATGTATTGTTGTTCATTCAGCGTTGGGTCCACGGCAGAAGTGTACACAGGCACGTTAGGATGGCAGTTCTCGAAGGTTTTTATACCGTCCTTGGCGGCAATAATACAAATTAGATGACAGTCGGTAGCACCGACCTTGCGGAGAATGTCGATTGCACTTACAGCGCTTCCGCTGGTTGCAAGCATTGGGTCTAAGACAAAAACCTGACTGCTGGCGAGATCGTTCGGTAATTTTGTGTAATAGGTCGAGGCAGTGGCAGTTGCTTCGTCGCGCTCTAATCCAATGTAGCCGACACGGGCGGTCGGAATTAATTCAAGTGCGACGTCGAGCATTCCTAAACCAGCGCGGAGGATTGGGACGAATACCACGTTACTGGCGATGGTAAACCCATCAGCAATTCCCAATGATGTCTCAACTGTGATCGGAACTGTTCGAATGTTTCGGGTTGTCTCCGCGATCAATAGATTGCTGATACGTTTCGTGGCTTTCCGAAATTGTTCAGTCGTCGTTGTAGTTCGACGAAGCGTGGATAGGGCGTCTTGTACTAATGGGTGATTATTCACATAACATGCCATAATTGCCTGTACCCCTATTATTGGATGCTAGTCGAAATCTCTTGCAAGGACTGATCGTCAACCTGTCAGATAACTTCGATCTGGAGTTTACATGGTTCAGTTTATAGCATCGTTCATCCTGATATTTCTGATGAGTGGCGCAGGACACCTTTCTGCAGCACAGCGTGCAGTTTCGCTAATCATTACAGGAGGAGTGATCGTCACTATGGATGATGAGCGACGGGTTTTATCTCCTGGCGCGATTGCCATAGCGGAGGGTGGCATTGTGGCTGTTGGTTCACCAGACAGTGTCCAGAAGGAGTACGTTGCGGACGACACGATAGAGGCGTCAGGAAAGATAGTATTACCGGGGTTGATTAATACACATACCCACGCGCCGATGGTTATGTATCGGGGCCTTGCCGATGACCTTGCCTTGATGGATTGGCTTGACCATTACATTTTGCCTGCAGAGGCCAAGACTGTTACTCCTGAGTTTGTTCGTGTTGGGACCAAACTCGCTTTACTTGAAATGATTCGATCAGGCACGACGACTTATGCAGACATGTACTATTTTGAAGATGTAATTGCGGAAACAACCCACGAAGTAGGAATGAGGGGTGTTTTGGGTCAGACGGTGATCCAGTTTCCTGCGCCGGATGCTGCAACGCCTAGCGAAGCGCTGGTTCGCGCTTCACAATTTATTGAACGATGGAAAAAAGATGAATTAATCGTACCCGCGGTTGCGCCTCACGCGATGTTTACGCTTGATCGAAAGATGCTGGAGGCGTCACATGCTTTGTCTCAACAACACAAAGTACCGTTATTGATACATTTGGCGGAAACGAGGGATGAAGTTGAAATAGCACAGCAACAATACTCTCAAACGCCAACGGAATACTTGGACGAGATTGGGTTTTGGACCGCCAATACGGTAGCTGCCCATGGAATTTGGGTATCCAAAGAAGATATTGCTGTGTTACAGAAACACCAAGTTGGAGTGTCGCACAATCCAGAAAGTAATATGAAATTGGCGAGTGGCACTGCACCAGTGTCTAGCTATCTAGCAGCTGGTGTCGCAGTTGGACTTGGTACGGACGGCGCTGCAAGTAATAACGACTTAGATATGTTTGAGGCGATGCGATTTGCTGCGTTATTACACAAGTTGCATGACAACGATCCACGCGCTGTTGGAGCTGAGGTTGCATTGGAAATGGCGACAATTGGAGGGGCAAAGGTTTTAGGTTTAGAGGATCAAGTCGGTTCTCTCGAAGTTGGTAAACGCGCTGATTTAATTGTAGTTTCTATGGATGCCGCGCGGCAAACACCAATGTACAATCCAATTTCTCATCTAGTCTACACAACCCATGGAGACGACGTTGTTACAACCATCGTTAATGGTCGAGTGCTAATGCGAGACCAAGAGGTGCTTACCTTGGATGAGGATATTGTGATTTCCGAGGCTCGTGCGATGGCTGTTGAAGTACTAGAAGCTATAGGTGTTCGCGAGCCGCAATAAACAGAGGCAATTATTGCTCCGATGTAACTTCCAGGATTGAGATGTGAGGAAGGTGTCGATGCTGCTGTTCGTAATCTAAGCCATAACCGACGACAAAATGATCTTCGATTTCAAAACCGACATGGTCGACGACAACCTTCGTTTGACGCCGTGACGGTTTACTGAGAAGGCAGACTGATTGCAGGGTTTTAGGTTTTTTTGATCTAAGAAGTGTCTGAATATATTCGAGTGTGAGACCAGTGTCTACAATGTCTTCGATGATAACCACCGACCGATCTTTGATGTTGGTATCGATGTCTTTCAAGAGGTGTACGGCGCCAGAAGAGACATTGGCGTCATAGCTAGAAACAGCAATAAAATCCAGAGTGATGGGGCCTCGCATAGCTCGAATCAGGTCGGCCAGAAAGACGATGCTTCCCTTGAGCACTGCAATAAGGTGCAATGGTTCACTAGTAGTTGATTCAATGGCTTGGGCGAGTTCATATACTCGTGTTCGAATTTGATCTGCCGTTAGTAGTGGTGCGTCGATCAGTTTGTCGGACATGTGGTGCTTCTTAGGATTAGCACCGAAGCGTATCATATAGTTGCTTGGTACAACTTAGATTGTTGTGAGGGAGATGTGCATTACTGAGGTCGAGATGAAGCGTTTTCAGATCATCACAGAAGTCGAAGCTCGAGTCTTAGATATTGGTTCAACAGTCGAGTTAATCCGAGGAGGGCGAGTCACACCCTTAGCACGTGACACGCTGAAAATGAGGCGTGTCACAGTTCTGGATTCTGTTGATGCTACTAGTTCAGAAATGA
>NZSH01000077.1 GCA_002696705.1 Woeseiaceae bacterium
CCCTCTATTACCGCGTCCACCACCTCGTGGGCTATCCATTTTTCGCCTCCTCTACAGGCGTCTCTGTCTTGGACTCCTCATTAACCTTAGGAGACCCATGTTCGGATTCTGATTCGACTACTGGTGCCACTTCGGGTGGCAAGCCACGAGCTTGCCGACGACGCGCCCGCTCACGACTCCTCCGTGACGTTAAACGTTCAGCAACTCGGTAGACCTCGTCGACTCTAACAACAAGATAACGAATTACTCTATCGTCAACTCTTAGACGACGTTCAATTTCCGAAACCATTTCTGCGACCTTGTCAATAGGACCGCTAATGAGATTTAGGATATAGATACCTTCATTAAAACTGCCGATGTCATAGGCAAGCTTGCGCTTGCCCCAGTTTTCAGTTTTTTCGATTTTCGCGTCAAATCGTGATACGACGTCTTCGACCTGAGTCTGCAGGTCGGCCACCATTTCCTCTGTAGACTCTGGAGCGACGATGTGGATTAATTCGTACTGTCTGGCTTTTTGCATATTGCTCCTCTTGGACTGACGGCCACATTTTGCAGCAAGGAGTGTGGGCTGTCTGAACGGTTTCTTAGCTTACGACCATTATGTTTACTTATTCAGAACGTCTTAGTTTATTCTGTGCATCATTGGTAATTTCGTCAAGTTCGTAATCACCAGATTCCTCGGATTCCAATTCTGGACCGTTATATCGATTCATCGTCGCACCTAGACCGTCTTCCAAAAAGAGGTCAATCGCGTCAGCGGCTCGATTGATCGCTATNGCAATAGCCTCCTTTTCATTCGACTCAAACTTCGATAGAACATGTGCCGAAAGGTCTTTCCTNTCATCTCCNCGACCAACCCCCACACGAAGTCTTGGGACCTTCTGTGTCCCTAATACTTCGATGACCGATTTAAAGCCGTTATGACCACCATCGGAACCATACCCGCGNATTCGCAATCTACCCAGCGGTAAATGGACATCTTCAGCAACCACCATGACATCTTCAAGNGCTANNTNATAATAACGATGCAANGATGCAACTGCCNGTCCNCTAAGATTCATAAACGTCATTGGCTTAGCTAAAATCAGCTTATTCGTTTCTCCTCTGGTTACNGCCATNACTGCCTNAGCAGGAGCAGTTTCAAATTCCAAAGACCGCCTCCGAGCTACTTCGTCCACAACTTGGAATCCAACATTATGGCGTGTGCCATGATATTTTTGCCCTGGGTTACCAAGACCGACAATTAAGTTTGCAGACAATTTTTCACAGTCGTGATAATCAGTTCGAGGATTCGCCCTCATCCTCGACATCCGAATCTGCCTTACCCTTCTTAATAACCTCAGGCTCGGCCGACTCCCCAGCAGCGGCTTCTGCTTCACTTGCTTCTTCTTCTTCTTCCGCCTCCGCCTTAGGTGCAATCACATGCACTAACAAGGTGTCGAGCGAACTGATTGGCTTCCACGCAGCATCTTGCACCAAGTCACGCAGGCGCACACCTTGACCAATCATAAGACTGGATACGTCGACCTCAAGATGTTCAGGAATATCAGCTGGCAGGCATTCAACTTCGATATCACGATGCACAAAATCTAGAAGCCCACCCTGCTGCTTGACGCCCAGAGCTTCACCTGTAACCACTACCGGGACTGTCACCGTTATGTTTTGATCCATAGCTACACGATAAAAATCGATATGCAATAACGCATTCTTAATTGGATCCAGTTGATAATCTTTGATCAACACACGGCTTGGTTTACCACCGTCGATGCTCAGATCGATCAAGGTGTTCACTCCTGAATCAGAGTGAAAAATTTGCATAAGGCTCTTCGGATCGACCGAAATTGAATGACTCGCAGTCCCAGTGGTTTTACTGGTAGCACCATAAACCACGGCAGGAATACGTCCTTCACGACGAAGTCGACGTGATTCATTCTTGCCAAATTCACTTCGCTCCACAGCTTCGAGTGTTACTTCCATAATGCTCCACTGTCCTTAGTTCGAACCGACTTCTCAATCATACAAACAACGATGATACCGACGTTTCATCATGAATGCTTTGAATCGCCTTTGCCAATAATGTGGCAACAGACAACACCTCAAGTTTGTCACAGATCCCAGCGTTACCTACCTGAGGAATAGTATTAGTCACAATCAGTTGCTCCAAAGCCGACCCCTTAACTCGATCCAGCGCAGGTCCGGAGAGAACACCGTGCACTGCGCAAGCCAACACGCGGGACGCACCGTTCTCCTTTAGAGCCAATGCAGCCTTCTGCATTGTGCCGGCAGTATCGATGATGTCATCCTGGATCACACACACTCGATCGGCCACAGTACCAATTACATGCATTACCTCAGCAGTTCCATCCTCTGAACGCCGCTTGTCAACTATCGCAAGTTCTGCCCCAAGTCGTTTCGCATAAGCGCGGGCGCGCTCTGCACCTCCAGCATCAGGCGAGACAACTGTAAACTTGTCAGTTTGAAGCGATTTCAGATACTCAATAATGACAGGTGCCGCAAATAGATGATCCACCGGAATGTCAAAAAATCCTTGAATCTGAGCTTTGTGTAAATCCATCGTCAAAACTCGATTCGCACCGGCCGCACTCAGAATGTTAGCAACCAACTTGGCAGAAATTGGAACCCGCGGCTTATCCTTTCGGTCTTGCCGAGCATAACCATAATAAGGAATTACAGCAGTAATGCGTGACGCTGAAGCCCTACGAAACGCATCAATCATCACACACAACTCCATCAAGTGTGAATCAACTGGTGTGCTAGTGGGCTGCACCAAGAAAACGTCAGCTCCCCTTACATTCTCTTCAATTTGAAATGCAACCTCAGTATCGGCAAAGCGTTGTAGTCGTGCTTCACCAACAGGTACACCCAAGAAATCCGCGATTTCTTGGGTCAAGTCCGGATGCGCAGATCCTGAAAACAGTTTCAGTAGAGGTTCGGCCATCCTAATTCACTCGCTGGGTCATTTGGCTGGGGCGGAAGGATTCGAACCTTCGAATACGGGATCCAAAGTCCCGCGCCTTACCGCTTGGCCACGCCCCACCATGCCACCTCGATGACCTCATTCTGTCATGTACATCGGCGATCGATGGAGTGCACTAAAGGCTACTAGAGCTTGGCCGTGTACTCCTATACAACACTAAATTTTACACGATGCCATCGGAGGCGGCAAGCCGAACTAGAGCCTACAATCCGCTTCGTAAAACCACCGCAATGTATTACATCCTGATGAAAGCTCAACTATGCACAATTCTCGTTCGACTCCCTGCTCCTCAGACTACCCGAATAGCAGACCGCCTGACATACTCGCTACGACTAAGGGTACGAGTTAACATCACNTGCTGGCCAGACNTNGNAAGACNAGNTGCAGCCTTTTTTGCACGAGCANGACTCCTAAANAANCCGAAGACGGAGGAACCACTTCCAGACATACCGGCCGCCATTGCACCCGCCTGCTCTAATGCCATCTTCATTTTGCCAATCGATTCAAAACGCTCAATCACTGGAGCTTCAAGATCATTGACCATCTTGACAACATGCGCGAGGGCTGAGTTTCCAAGTGGAAGCACTCCGTGCGAGCGCCGGTGAGATTGAGACTTAGCGCTGTCGTACCAGTTATAGGCATCACCTGTAGAAACCCCAAAAGATGGAATCAAAAGCACCACCCAGTATTTTGGTAGATCTATTAGAGGATAAATTTCGTCACCCAGACCGAATCCTACAGCCGTGCCTCCCACCAGAAAAAAAGGTACGTCTGCACCTAGATCGGCTGCTAAGGCGTGTAGCACTTCAGGCCGTGTTTTCAGTTTCCGTAACCTGTCAATAGCGACCAGTGTTGCGGCTGCATCTGCACTGCCACCACCAAGCCCTGCTTGAAGGGGAATCCGTTTAATCAAGCTTACAGATAGATTATTTAGTCTGTCACCACCACGCCCAGGCCCACTGACAATAGCCTTCGCAGCTCGCCAAATTAAGTTTGTCTTATCCGTTGGGATCTCACTATTCGCACTCAATAACTTAAATGGACCCAGTCGCTGCTGAAACGTAAGCGTGTCGTACAGGTCAATGGTTTGCAGAATGGTACGCAACTCGTGCATACCATCGCGTCTAAGTCCCAAGATGCGTAAGTTAAGATTGATTTTCGCGTACGCCCGAATCCGAAGATTTTTTCGCGTCATCTGGCAAATGTTTACTGAAGTAGTAATTTATGGTGCACTTTCTAAAGCCACGGTACTACTACGAGCCTCCAAGATCCCTCATGGGACCTGTACTGCGCAAGTCTTCCAATGTAATCGGAGCGAAAGTAGTCGGAATATCAACCGAGAAGATTTCCTTGCCGACTGGAGTATTGACCCGAATCTGTGCCAGCAGAACTGTCACCTCGACCTCAACATCACCAGACACGCCGAACCTTGTCATCTGAACACGTCTCGGCACTGCACCCAGAAAATTACTGTACTTAGTGAGCAAATTTCCGGTTCGAACAGCTACTAATTTTGGGAGATCGTTGTCGAATTGGAGGTAATTTTGATCTCCATCTCGCATGTCCACAACAAGCCATTTCGTCCCATACACTCGACCGCTTACCGGTTCACTGGAAGAAACAAGACAACCTGATAGTACACGGCGAAGAACGTCTGGTGTCAGGCGGACACCGATTAAAGCATCCAGAATATCCTGCGCAGCCACGCCAACAAGAACGCGAGAGTCACGTGGCAACAAAAGCGTACTGTGGGTCGGAGTTGCAGTCAGTATAAATGTCGGACCACCAAATGGCGCAACTCCTTCCAGGCGCACCGAACCTGGCTGCGCCAAACCCGCCAATACTCGACTACGAAGTCGATCTTGGCCGGCCCGACCTGAAACCGTTAATTCGGCACTTAACGTTTCAACAGCAGAACAACGCGTAGTCGCACTGAGTAGCGTACTTTGATAGTCGGGGTAAAACTTTCCAGGACCAGTCGGGAGGAGCAGTGCTTTTGAGGTGCATGCTTGCACGAACAAGAATGCAACTATAATCGCGCCCAACCTGAGACTTCTAAGCTGCTGGTATTCAGATTCGCACATAAGCCAAGTTTTCGACGCAGTGCTTCACCATCATCATAAAGGGCTAACGGCTCATCCGCTTACGCGCATCACTGATTTTCTGTGCAATTACAGACGGCTCGATCGATTCAGCATCACCGCGCAGTGCTCGTTCCCAAGCTTCGATGGCTTCTTCGTAACGAAGTTGCTCGAATAAGACATCGCCAAAATGGTCTTGTATGACCGAATTATAGATGAGTTGTTCACTTGCTTTTCGTAGGTACTTTTCTGCTAAATCAAAATCCCGCAACTTAAAATACGCCCATCCCAAACTATCAAGATATGAACCATTATTTGGATCAGCGTCTAACGCTCGCTTGATCAACTCTACGGATTCCTGAAGCCGTTCACCACGGTCAGCCAACATATAGCCAAGATAGTTTAGAGACTGATGATGTGCGGGGTTACGAGATAAGACCTCGCGGAAGACCTGCTCCGCATCAGAAAACCGACTTTGTTCTTCAAAAATTGCAGCAAGTTGAAACAAAATCGATGTCTCGGAGGGAAATTTCTTATTCGCAATCTGAAGTGTTTTTACTGCCTCGTTGATACGACCAGCATCGACGAATATATTAGCAAGGGCCACCTGCGAGAAGGGGTCAGTCTCATGTGTAGAAACAAATGATTGCATCGNTACAATNCCCTGGGTGATCTGATTGTTGGCTATCAATGACCGAGCCTCCAGGACCACTAAGCGGAGTTCGTTGGGTTGTTCAATGCGCACTGTCCGAATAAAAGCTAGAGCCTCTTCAGTGCGATTAGCCTCAAGATATGCCTCAACTGCGTACTCTGAAAATCTTAAATTCCTTCGGGCTAATCGACTGGCCTCGACAAACACGTTTATCGCATCGTCTTGCCTATTTAACAGACGATAAGACAGGCCGGCTTGAACAAGTAACCGTGCGAGACTAGGCACCCCAGTTTTAACTCTTGCTTGAGCGATGGCAGGTTCTATCGCTCTAACAGCATCCTCGTAACGTCCTTGCTGAAACAGAACCCGACTTAGCAGGTAGCTACCTCGGAACTCCTCCGATTCAACCGCAATCAGACGCCTTGCAGCCTCCTCCGCTTTATCAAAATTATTCAAGCGTCGTTCAGTTTCAGCAAGTAGGTACAGGGCAGCTGCATCGGTTGAGGTCAAATCAACTATTCCGCTAATGACCTCACGGGCACGCAAGGTATTCCCTCCGTTAAGTAACGCCATAGCCCACCTTCGTGTGACACGGCTATCCTTTGGTCTCCTTCTAGCGAGTCGCTGGTAGAGTTGGGCGGCCTGCTTCCACTGCCCATTATCCTCATAGGCCAAGACCAAAGCATTCATTGTCTGAGTCGATGGAGTGCGTTGCCTAACGACTGTTTCGAGCACTTGTACAGCTTGTTCTCTGTGCCCTAAACTTGCATAAGCATGGGCTAGTAGCCGAGCAGCTTCAGAAAACCCTGGTGACCTCTCAACCACTTGACTGAGAGCCTTAACACCTTTGTCGAAAAAATTATTTTCCACATACAGGCGTCCAAGACTAAACATTACCTGTTCATCGTACAATCCCTCTGACTGCACCCGCTCGAGGTGGCGGATGGCACGGTCAACATAGTTCTCACGTTCGGACGAGTCCCGTTCAGATTGTTGGTCGGCTATTGCAATGAAAAGAAGTCCTAGGATCCGATGTGCGTGGATATTGTCTGAGTTGAGGNCGAGCGCGCGCTGGGCTGAAGCAACTGCCTCATCAACGCGATTCTGTCGAGCATGCAACTCNCCTAATACCGCATGAATCTCAGCTGAAGCAGGATCGAAGTCACTAGCTTCCTGCAACGTACGGATCGCTGCTGCTAGATTACCGTTGTCCTCCAACATCAACGCTTGGAGAAACAGGCTGTAAGCAGCCGCTCGATCGACCACCGGTGTTGGAACAACTAGCGGTTGTNCGTCGAGNTCAGTTGAATGTCCTATGGCACCAATCAGAGCAAGCGACAATGCGATAATTACAATCATCGGATTTCGATTCTTCCATAGCGGCTTCTCTGCAGCAAGCCCATCCGGAGACTCATACGAGAAATTCACCTAAGTTCCCTACTGAATCACACATAACTGGTCTGATATAGTCTTTGTGAACAAGCCCTAAGTAAGGAGACATGGAAATGGCTATTGATCCGGAACTCCTGGAAATACTCGCCTGTCCGAAATGTAAAACCGCGGTCGTACTCGTCGATAATGACAGTGGATTGAAATGTAGCACGTGCCGTCGTGTGTATCCGATTAAGGATGATATCCCTGTAATGCTTATCGACGAAGCACGTATCGAAGACTAGAGAGCAGCAAGGAATAGGGATGACGTGAAGATTCTCTTTATCCGTCTCCGCCTAATAGGTGACGTCATCTTTACAACACCATCTATCCGTGCGGTTAAACGGTGTTTACCAGATGCGCATCTTACCTACGTTGTTGAACGTGAGGCAGCACCAATTTTGTCACGAAATCCACACCTCTCGGACCTGATTGTTGTTGACCGCCCTCAGGGTCTCCAACGATTAAGCTATGATTTCACACTCGCAGAAAGCCTTCGAGCAGCACGTTTTGATGCGGTCATCGATTTTCACGGAGGACCACGAAGTAGCTGGTTAACTTGGTGCACCCGTGCTCCACTAAGAATCGGATATAGCATTCCCTTCCGTAACTGGGCATATACAGATCATGTGCCACGCTCCCGTCAACTTGAAGCGCGTCATTCTGTAGTTAATCAATGGGACCTTTTAGAAGCCCTTGATGAACGATTAGGCGGAAGACCTGATCCTCAGCGTGATTCAGTTGAAATGACTGAAGACCTTGACGTAACGGGTGCAATCAAACATCGCCTAGCCCAAGCAGGTGTTGGCCCTACGAACCAACTCATCGTTATACACGTAAGTGCTGGGAACGCCTTTAGGCAGTGGCCAGCAGATTACTTTGTCCAAGCTATCGCGACCCTTGCCAAATCCGACCCCCGACGCCGATTTGTAATTACATCAGGGCCCTCAGATCGCGGTGCAAAAAATCAGATCGTTGCAGCACTGAGCACTCAAGTTAGACAACTGGTGATGTTAGATGAGGAATTGGATCTCGTGGAATTGCGGTCACTTATCGGTCTGGCTGCATTGTTTATCGGTGGCGATACTGGTCCACTTCACCTAGCAGCTACAACCAGCGTNCCTATCGTGGGTATTTATGGACCAACCTTAGCAGCNCGCTCAGCCCCTTGGCGAGANCCGACATACTCAGTAGAAACTGCCGACATCGGCACATTATCATGTCGGCCATGTAANCAACGGCACTGCGAACCAGGAGATTTTCGTTGTCTAACAAGGCTAGNTCCGTCTATTGTAGTTGCCGCAGCTGAACGAGCTCTGGAANAATGTCGGGTAACTTCATCATGACTCGAACCAACATACTCGAACGGACAGCATTCCTCACATTGCTGGGATTTGTTGCNACACTTCAACTGTCCATTGCAGTGGCCCAAATTTTATTAGCCATTACAGGATTACTGTGGGNGATTCTATATTTCATTCAACGAGATGTTAATAAGCTACCACCCTGGTTCATACCGCTTGCGCTGTACGCTCTCGCCACCTTGGGNTCGGCCGCGTTTTCACTAAATCCGGTCGCAAGCTTCATGGATTCAAAACAACTCCTCTTATTCTTGATTGTGCCAATTGTCTGCAGACTCGCTCGGGGTGAGCGCGCCTTGACGGTGACTACCATTATTATTTCTATCGGTGCAGCTAGTGCCATCGTGGGTATTGTGCAGTACGGCATTCTTGAGTACGACCATCTTGGTCGGAGGCCGCAAGGAGCTCTCACACACTATATGACCTATTCTGGACTTCTAATGGTCGTGTCAGTGGTAGCTACCGCGAGAGTGCTTTTTCACGCCAAGGATCGCACTTGGTCAGCGTTGGTGATGCCGGCCTTACTCGTTGCCCTCGCATTAACACTCACACGTAGCGCTTGGGTCGGAACATGTGTGGGACTAAGTTTATTGCTGGTACTCAAGGACTTCCGCTTGCTAGCAGCCCTACCGGTGCTAGCCGCGCTATTTTTTGGCTTTGCGCCGCCCCAAGTAACTGACCGGCTTTATTCGACGTTCGATCTCCAGGACCCCACGAATCGAGACCGTCTAGCCATGGCCAGAACTGGTGTGAGAATTATTCAAGACTACCCTCTTACCGGAGTTGGTCCCAATATGGTACAGGAAGTCTACGCTGACTACCGCGACGCCAACGCGGTCCAAAGTACCAATCCGCATCTCCATAATGTGCCAATGCAAATTGCTGCCGAGCGCGGATTACCAGCGTTAGCTCTCTGGCTTTGGTTCGTCCTAAGTGTCGTCGTTAGTTCATTTCGCAGACTGCAAACAACGACGTATAAATCACTGCCAGCAGGTGGACTAGCAGCACTAGCTGCCATGCTGGCTGCTGGCTTGTTTGAGTATAATTTTGGTGATTCTGAATTCTTGATGATGTTACTCGTGATCATTACACTGCCTTACGCTGCCGACACATCTGAACAGGCGAAAAATCCACTTTAGTCATGCTTAGCAATCAACGGGCGGACGCGATCATTCAAGGATTCGAGTCCACCCGTATCATGGTCATTGGTGACATCATGATCGATCAGTTTGTGATCGGCCAAGTGAACCGAATTTCTCCAGAAGCGCCAGTACCAGTTGTGAAGTTTCAACATGAAGAATTTCGACTTGGAGGAGCAGCCAACGTCGCACATAACATTCGCAAACTGGGTGGAAGTGTTAGCTTATTGGGCGTTCTTGGCTCGGATGATGCAGGAACACAATTGTTAGCTGAACTGAAACGTGCCTCTATTGATCCAAGCGATGTGTTTTCTGAGCGCGAAAGAACAACAACCCGCAAACTACGTGTCGTAACCAGTCGAAACCAACAAGTTGCACGGATTGATTACGAAACTGACAAAGCTCTATCACGAGACATAGTCGATAAACTGAGTGCACTTCTCAAATCACAAATTGCGACAGCTGATGTCATCGTAGTGTCGGACTATTTAAAAGGACTCCTTAACCAAGAACTCATGGCTGAACTTTTGCTCTCTGCAAAGGATCATGACGTGCCCGTATTTGTAGATCCCAAGGCGCCACATCTTAACTGGTACTCCGGATGTTCGTTGATGACACCAAACCACCACGAAGCTGAAAAAGCTACAGGGATGAGAATTCAAACTGAGGATGAAGCGCGTGCTGCTGCCAGCACTCTTCAAACCTCAGTGCCTTGTACGAGTGTGCTGATCACAAGGGGAGAACATGGCATGTGGCTAACTGATGGATCGCTGCCTGGAGCTGACCGTGTAGAAAGTGCTCTTCCCACCACAGCTCGGGAAGTCGCTGACGTTACTGGTGCTGGAGATACCGTGATTGCGATGATGGCACTTAGCGTAGCCGCGGGCGCCAACCTATCAGAAGCAGCGGAACTGGCTAATCATGCAGCTGGCATCGTTGTAGGTCGTTTCGGAGCAAGTACTGTGACGACCAAGGAACTGCTAGGAGCCTTCGCCTAACAGGAACGCGGATTTTTTTTGGCTGTATCAACTTCGTTCTAAGGATAGCCCTAAGACTCTTAGTGTCGAAAGTGTCGACGGCCAGTGAATACCATGGCGAGACCATGTTCATCAGCCGCGCGAATTACCTCGGCATCCCGTACTGACCCGCCAGGTTGCACAACCGCCGTCGCACCCGCAGCTGCAAGAGCGTCAAGACCATCACGAAACGGAAAAAAAGCATCAGATGCTGCGACTGTACCGGTCAAGCTAGTTGGGGCTTTTAGGGTCGCGACCTTAACAGCGTCGATCCGACTCATCTGACCCGCACCAATTGCGACAGTACGGTCTCCGTGTGTGAATATAACGGCATTCGATTTGACATGGGCACAGACGCGCCACGCAAACTGTAAAGCTGTCCATTCCTCTGGTCGAGGAGCCCGCTGAGTTACAACTTGCAGATCAGGAATCGCAGCCGATTCACCCCATACACTTCTGGCTTCCCTAACTTCGTCACGATGTTGAACAATCCAGCCCCCCAAGATCGATCGAGCATCGGCTTGAGCAATGGGATTGTCATTGAGCAGCGCCATATCAAATGTGAGAACTCGCAAAGATTTCTTTTCTGCTAAGACGGCCTTTGCTGCCTCATCAATGCTAGGTGTCACAACCGCTTCGATAAATGTTGAAACAATTTCCGAAGCCGTTGTTGAATCCAAAGGACGATTTAAGCCAACGATCCCACCAAACGCCGATAACGCATCAGCGTCGCGTGCTTGCCGATAGGCGTTGGTAATCGTTGCGCTTGTAGCCACTCCACAGGGATTCGTATGTTTGATAACGGCAGCAGCAGGTTCCTCGAATTCAAGTACGACACGAGCTGCTGCGTCGAGATCAATTAAATTCGTAAAGGACAGTGGTTTACCTTGAACTTGATGCGCTGCCGGTAAGCCAATACCCTTCGAGTCCCCATACCACGCAGCTTCTTGATGCGGATTTTCACCGTATCGAAGNGTCGAAATTCTTGGTAAGTCAANCGTCAATCGGTCCGGCACTACNTCGGCAGGAGACGATTGTTCACGTCGAAAATCTGTGCCAGACACANCAATCGATTNAAACGTGTNAGCGATNGTTGTGTCGTACTCNGCNGTATGTGCGAACGCTTTACGGGAAAGTTCTAAGCGAAATGCTAACTCCGGACCATCTGACCTATCCAGNTCTAGTAGGGTTNCCTCGTAATCACCCGAGTCTACAATCACCAAGACATCTTTAAAATTCTTAGCGGCGGCACGAACTAACGAAGGCCCGCCAATATCGATCTGCTCGATTAATTCACTAACNGAAACACTCTTATTTGCTGCCGTTCGAGCAAANGGATAAAGGTTAACGACAACCAGATCAATAGGTTCGATGTCGTATTCNTGAAGAGACGATAAATCCGTTTCATGGTCACGCCTGGCCAATATCCCAGCGTGAATATTTGGATGCAAGGTCTTGACCCGACCATCCATCATTTCTGGCATTCCGGTGATTTCAGATACAAGAGTAATCGGTAATCCTGCATCCCGTAATGTTCGTGCGGTCCCTCCTGTAGAAATCAATTCATAACCGCGTGAAGTTAAGCCGGACGCAAATTCTTCGATGCCCGTCTTATCCGACACACTCAATAAAGCCCGCATCAGAATTCCTCAGACTCTCTAGACAGGACGTCATGACAACACCTCATGGCAGACCTAGCACAATCATGGAACCATCTTACGATCATCGAAATGTGAGAAACCATATGAGAGGAAGCCACAAGTCACGTGCNTACGGAACTGGGCGGTCATTAATTAANACCTCGCAGGTAATGTTCCGACTNATGAGATCGTAGAGATCTCGAAGCTTAAACACNTCGCCAGGAAAAAACCGAGCGCGGTGTCGNAANGCNTCACCTGTTCCAACNTCGCGATATTCGGCGGAAGCCTTTGCACGGGTTACANCTTCTTCGTAATCNGCACCCTTAAANACTGGAAACACTAAAGTCACGGAGAGCGTCTCTTCGCCATCTTGAAATAACCCGGCACGCAAATCNGACTCAAGAGNGATTAACTCTTCTTCGGTGGGTTGCTCGGAGAGATCGNCATATGGCCAGAACCGCTCAGATANTCGATTCCCTTGAANATTTNGCTTCTCAGGGTCCATGCCCTGATTAGATAAAGTCTTCGTCATGACGAGAACCGTGCACGTGATGGTATCCTGAATCCTGACAACACGACAAGTTCACAGGTAAGGAATACAGNAATCAAATNATCCAGTTAACACCATCAGCGGCAAGANCGGCAGCGAAGAACAATGGCNGATCCNNGAATCCTGCCCTCTATTGGGCAATTGATNGAACGGCAANCAATCCAATTACTTCTANGAAAATATGGACGCACTGCCACACTTGAAGCNTTGCGACTTGAAACTGAAGAATTACGTACTAAATTGGTAAGCACTACGGATTCCCTGTCCANCTCAATATCTAATATGACGGCCGCTATGGAATANCTTGAAGAAAGTACTCGAAGGCGGCTTACTGNCTGGTTTGCACCCTCACTGCGACAGGTGATTAATGCTACAGGAGTAATCCTGCATACNAACTTGGGACGNGCNCCACTCACCACATCAGCGGTTCAGCAAATTGCTGAAACTGCCGGTGGTTACGTCAATCTCGAATACGATCTGAGCCACGGAAAGCGNAGTCAGCGGGATAGCCACATCNACTCATTAGTGCAACGATTGACAGGCGCCGAAGCNNCAGCGGTCGTCAACAACAACGCTGCAGCCACCNTTTTANTGTTATCGGCACTGGCTAGTGGACGTGAAGTCATCGTATCGCGTGGTGAATTGGTCGAAATCGGCGGCGGTTTCCGTGTTCCNGAGATCATGTCTGCATCTGGCGCCGTACTCCGAGAAGTCGGAACAACGAATAAGACCCGNGTAGCGGANTACGCCGCAGCCATCACGGAAANAACGGCACTTTTACTGCGTGTGCANCCATCTAATTTCCGCATCCANGGGTTNACTGANCGCCCAACAATAGATGAACTAGTGTCGCTCGGAAAACGTTTCAATATTACTGTCGCAGAAGATCTCGGAAGCGGNTACCTTGGGAATGACACTGATTCANAAAATCAGCAGCTTGNCGAACCNACGNTCAGNAAAAGTGTTGCTGTCGGAANTGATGTNNTTTGCTTCAGTGCTGACAAATTNTTAGGTGGACCCCAAGCAGGNATTCTAGTTGGACAATCCGAGAAGATCGAANGNATTCGAGCACACCCACTGATGCGAGCATTGCGCGTCGANAAGTTAACCTATGCAGCATTAGGCGCTACGTTACAGGAGCATGCNGCTGGACAAGCACACGTTACAGTGCCANTCTCCATTATGCTCTCTACCCCTGTTGAANAAATCGAAAAACGAGCNCNAACNGTCGTNGACGCCATTGAGAATAGAAACGCACNNGTGGAAATCCTTAACGACCATTCGGCNATCGGTGGNGGTAGCGCGCCAGAAACTCACTTACCCACAAAAGTGATCGCNATTCAATCTGCAAACAGAAGCGCNGNCTATATCCAAACCGCACTCCGNAAATNCNATCCACCAGTCATTGGTCGCATCGANCAAGATCGGGTNCTCCTGGANCTTAGAACNGTATTNCCAGAACAGGATAAAACTTTAATGAAGGCNTTANGTGACCTACTAAGTNNTTGTTAGNCNACANNAAGTTNTTCACGTTAANNNTCGACTAACGCCTCATCTTCAGAGACACGNTNGGGNCACGCATCACANACAAGTTCCTTTCCNTCCGAATCGAAAANCTTNTCTCCACCACAGGAACCNCGNAANCAACGGTTACNNAANATCACNCCGACCGCCATAATNAGCATTGCCAGGCCCACGACTAGTACGGANAGNAAGAANNTNGTCATAACCTGATTATTGTAAGTCGGTTTGAAATAGATGCTCAAACGCGGGCGTCATTTTCTGGTCAAACTCCCCTGCATCAGTACGTACCAGCATGAGTGCCGCCACACCTTGCGCTACCGCGAAACGGTACCCATCGGTTGGACCCAACACGTTTAATGCCGTAGCCATGCCATCGGCCCACGAGCAGGATGTGCCCACAACAGTTACTGACGCTAAGCGGTGCGTAACCGGGTAACCCGTCCGAGGGTCAATCGTATGGGAAATACGCTGTCCATCTACCTCATAGTAACTGCGATAATCACCGGATGTCGCCATTGCCAGATCACGTAACGGCACCACTTGAATGATCGATTCTGTCTTTGAATCCGGCACCTGAATACCGATGCGCCAAGGTTCACCAGAAGCGTTGAGGCCACCCGTACGCACCTCGCCACCCACTTCAATCATGTATTGCATTACACCTTTAGACTCAATCGCGCTGGCTACCTGGTCCACCGCATAACCTTTGGCTATGGCTGATAGGTCAAATCCGATCAAGGGATCCTGTTTACGAAC
>NZSH01000009.1 GCA_002696705.1 Woeseiaceae bacterium
CTTATGTGGTGGAGTGGGCCTATGCGAAGGTACAGATCGTCCGAGAAGTGTTAGCCCGCACTTTGTCAGCGAGAGTGGATCAGGGGCAGTACACTTTTGATGAGGCGCTGACCATCGCTCACGCAATCCTATTTGATAGCCCAGAGACCTTACTTGGAATACACCTGCCGAGCAACGTGTCTTAAGAGGGCTTGGTGGATGTGAACTCGTGACCGTATAAGAAGGAGTCGTCAAGAGGCGTAATGTGCCACCATCCAGTTTTAACTGGTTCTATTACTTGATAATCATTGCCGGTCGTGTTTTGGTGCGGTGATTATTTCGGCTGTACAATACAATGCGACAACAATGGTGAAACGCCGAGCACCGGTTGCACCTGAATTAGGCATTTGAGTTGAAACGACTAACTGTAGAAGTTACATGTTTTTCATGGATTTAGAAGCCTTACTATTATGCTCAATGTGTTAAGAGAATTTCTGCTCCAACAGGGTTTCGATGACGGATTTTCGCGCTGGCTGACTTTAAATGCGGAAATCGTCTTAGTGCTCGTCTTGGCTATTCTGGCCAACATGCTCGCCAAGCGCATCGTAGTGCGTGGTGCTGCTGCGTTAATCGGGAAGACGACCACAAGCTGGGATGACGTCCTGATTGAACACCGAGTGATTCAACGCATGTCGCACTTGGCACCTGCGTTGGTCGTCTACCATTTTGCCTTGCCAGTATTAGAGAACTATCCGTGGTGGAGTACTAGCGTCAGACAGGCGAGCTTGATTTACATGCTGTTGGTTGTTGTCTCGGTCATTGACGCGGTCTTAAATGCAATAGCTGATGTTATGCAGTCTTCACAGTTGTCGCAAGATCTGCCGATTAAGAGTCTCGCGCAGATCCTAAAGCTCGGACTGTACATTATTGCAGGCATCGGTGTGCTGTCGTTGATCCTTGGAAAATCACCACTTTTACTTTTTAGTGGCTTGGGGGCGATGACTGCGGTGATTATGCTGGTGTTTAAGGACGCGATTCTCGGCTTCGTTGGAGGGATTCAACTGTCCGCTAATCGAATGGTCGCCCGAGGTGATTGGATTGAGATGCCGAAGTATGGTGCTGATGGTGACGTGATAGAAGTGGCCTTGACAACGGTTAAGGTGCAGAACTGGGATAAAACCATCACAACGATTCCTACTTATGCGCTAATCAGTGAATCCTTTAAGAACTGGCGTGGTATGTCTGAATCTGGTGGTCGACGAATCAAGCGCGCTATTAATCTTGATGTGAATTCAATCAGATTCTGTGACGATGAGATGTTGAAGCGGTTCACAAAAATTCCGTATATGGCTGAATACTTGAAAAGCAAACGGGATGAGGTGTCGCAACGACATAAAGAGAATGCTATGGATGAGTTACCACCGGGTAGTGATCGACGACTGACAAACGTCGGAACATTTCGAGCCTATGTGATCGCTTATCTTCGCGATCATCCGATGATCCACCAGGATATGACTCTCATGGTTCGACAACTAGCCCCAGGTCCACACGGCCTTCCGGTTGAAATTTATGGCTTTAGTCGCGATCAGAGATGGGTTAGCTATGAGAATATACAGGCTGACGTGTTTGATCATATTTTGGCAATGGTGCCTGAGTTTGACCTGCGTGTGTACCAAATTCCCTAAGGCAACTGACGTGAAAATATTAATGGGGAAGCTGGCTAGCGTATCCTCATCCCGCACGAATCGGTAGTTTATCGGATCCAAGATTTTTGGTTCACTGAGTTCTGCGTAAACGAGCCAAGTTCTCATGTTCAACAGAGTCATGCTTCTTATCCTGCTCCTTGTTTTCATAGGGATTGGTGTCTGGTTCTACAGCGAGAAACCGTGGCAGCGGGAGAACTCTGACCAGAATATGCTGACGGCACTACCTATGGTGCCAGAATTTATTTATCAGAACGAGGTATCAATCGAGAAATTTCTCGCAGCTGATCGACGAGCTCGTGAAAATGTGATGTCTGCCGACGCAGTTGGCCGGTTAGGAATGCTTTATCACGCGTACCAATTTACCAACGAAGCGCGAAGAAGTTACACNCGCGCACNNGAATTGCAGCCTGATGAGTTTGCTTGGATTTATTACTTGGCAGTGCTAGAGAAAGCGACCTTCAGGTTTCCTGAGAGCGAAGCGTTATTTCGACAAGCGATTANCCTNAAACCTGATAGTGCAGAACTNTGGGCTGAATTAGGTGATTTACAGATGAAAAGGGCAAGGGGTGATGAGGCAGCGTTAATATTTGCTCNNGCACTCGAACTCGACCCNGGGGAGCCGCTCGCAGCACTTGGGAAAGGNAGACTCGAAATCTTGGCGCGCAATTGGGAGGGAGCCATTGNNTTGTTGATGCCCATTCTTGNNGATTATCCNCGGCTGTCTCTTGCTCATAAATATCTCGCTGTATCTTATGAGCAGCTTGGAGAAAGTGAACGGTATGTGCATCATCAGGCGTTGAGTGAGTATGGTTCCGCNCTGGAAAGCCNNCTNATGAAGACCCTTCACGCTCTATCGNTCGACGCGATTCTCGAAGGAGGCGACCGNNCAGCGGGTCCAGCACTGCTGCAAGTGAAGTGTGCCCGTTGCCATAACGACTGGCGTATTGATGAGACGCNCGAGAGTCGTGATTGGTGGGCNAGTACNGTGCGACGGATGCAACGGGAAGCTGGGTGGGAGTGGTTGACCGATGGGGAAGCGGCNAACGTGGTTGAATATCTGTCCAGNCGTCCTTAAACGAATAGTTGTCTNGTCACTGACCAGTTANGTCCTGTAGATCCTTGGCAGCTTGNCCGTGACTTGGNTGNCGCTCAAGTACATGGCGGTACTCAAGGACCGCTTCGTNGGTCAAGCCAGCCGCTCGTAAGATCGTGGCTAGGCTGTAGTGGAAGGCAACAATTTCAGGTGAGAGAGTAACGGCGCGTCTCAGGTGAACAATGGCTTCGTCNAATCGGCCAGTACGCGCCACTGCCAGACCAAGATTNTTGTACGTAGTGGCTGGGTCGGTACCGAGATCGAGTGCCTTTCGTAGTATTGGTTCAGCCTCCGCGGGATTACCATNNCGNAGCACCGCTTCACCNAGTAANGCATGTGCTCGTGCATGCTCTGGATCCAATGAAATCGCCGTCCGAAATGCTCNCTGGATATCCGCAGGNCTTTCTGAACTTTCACCNAGGACTATGTAAACTTCAGGATTGTCNGGATCGAGTTGTTGNGCTCTGGTAAATATNGCTCGTGCCATCTCTCCGCTACCTACATAAGCGAATCTCGAGACATTCANNAGNAGCCAGTNGANATCGAATGANTGTAATAACAACTCATCAACCCACTGGTCAGGTGCAGGCGCGAATCGACTAGCGGTATCAGCTCCTGCTAATGCAGCTTCCATCGCTTGAGGNCGGTTAAAATGNTCGTGNACNGATGCTAGTAATCGNTAGGCTGCNTCGAAGCCGCCATGTAAAACACTCTGTTCGAGATGCCATTGNGCACGCTCCCAGTTATTTTCAGNGAGAGCNAGGCGTGCGAGACCGAGATGNCCATACGAATNATTCGGTGCNAGCGTTAACAGNTGTTCGTAGCTCGTNCGTGAAGCNCTTCTATCACCTTGCTTGAACTGATTNTCGGCCAATTTTANCCAGGCNGGGGCGTAATNAGGAGCTAGGCNCACCGTTGTCGTTAGAAGTCCTGTAACGGATTGGCTCTCTCCTCTCTCNTGTCTNAGNCTCGCTAAGAGATACGGCCATCGCGGTTCAATNTCATCGAGTTGGATCGCTAGTTCGTAAGCAGTGGCAGCAAAATCGTTGTAGTCGTTCGCTTGATAGAGTTGTGCNAGGCGNCCAACTGCTTGTCCAACTTTCGCATTTCCCTNGCTCGNNTGAATCTCNNGGCGCAAAAGTTCCTNCGCTTGTGTCACTGCNANTGCTAAAGCTGGACTCATGGTTACTGNATCAGGNGNTTCCGTCATGAGCTTTGTGAGTNCAGCGGGGAGTGACCACCNCGCAATAACGTACGATGTACCCCAAATGGTCAGGGTNACCAGTGCNAGGAAGCCNANAATNGCTACGGTGTTTCGTGGCAGNGNCCACGGCTTTTTGGCANGGNTTGCACGGGTTTTGTTTCGCCNAGNATTTCGGCGTTCCTTATATCTACTCATCGTAGGTCGTTTGACGGTCTAGCGCCCCGACCAAGTATTTGTCCACAGTGTGACTCGCCCCATCCGGTCATATGGCGGATAGACGTGCATGCTACCTGTCACGAGGTCAGTCCAGCCGTCGTCGTTGATGTCTCCACTAGTGAGTGTTAACAGATGGGTAGGCGACGAGGCAAGATCGTGCAATGCGAACTCCATGTTGCCATCGTTGCGGAACCAACTCAATGATTGTGCCGTAGGATCGTCCCAGGCATTGAACGTGCTGACTAAGAAGACATCCAAGTCGCCATCACGATCACCGTCGGCTGCCTGAGCTGCATAAGCGCCTGGAAAATCTCCAATGCGGTGATACTCAAAAGCGAGACTGCCATGATTTTCAAGCCACTGTACACCGTGCCAAGGCCGTGGTCCCGGTGGACTATAGTCGAAGGCGTCCCCGTTTGTATAGAGCAGATCCAAATCACCATCGAGATCAAGATCGACCAGAGAAAGGCCACTACTTCCAAAGTCTTCGTTTGTCGAACCGTACACGAGATGCTGTGTAAAATTGCCGGTACCATCGTTTTCAAATGCGTAGATTTCCTCCCATTCCTGTGACACAACTGCTGCGATATCGAGATCGCCGTCACCGTCGAGATCTCCGACGGGTGTGTGGATGGTGCCAGGCAGATTGAGTAATTGATGACTTTCGAACTGCCAACTGGCGGTTTGCTCAAGCCAGCGGATTTCGCCATCGTAATAACCAAATTGTCCAATGGACAAATCTATGTCGCCATCTCCATCGAAGTCACCGGCTTCGACATCAGTCACCCGTGAAACTTGTTCGTCGATTACGCGATTTGTGAATTGTTCTGAACCGTTATTCTCCAAGATGACAATCGAACCGATCTTGTCGTTGTTCGGGAGGATAGCCCCCATAACGGCAACTAATACATCTAGGTCGCCATCTCCATCGATGTCGCTGATTGCAGCATGTGCTGGTGCGGCGACCGAGGTGCCGATCGGAATTTCCTGAAACTGTCCGGCTGCTGTCTGGCGAATCCAGACGACCTGATTACGGATAGCATCGCAAGCAATAACATCTAGTAGTCCATCACGGTCAAGGTCAGTGGTTATCACGTGGGTAATCCACGGAGGTGTTTCGTCAAGGCCTTCGCCGATTAACCGGGAATCAAGAAATGGGGGTACGGATTTGTCGAGTGCTTCTCCTCTCTCGTGGCTATTGGTGTCGGTGACGCTAGTGAACAGTCCGCGGAGGTACTCGTTAAACGGTTGATCACGTTGGACTGCGTCCAGATACAGCATTACCAGTGGTATGGCAATAATGATGATTACAGCCGTGATCCAGTAGGTTCGTAGTGATTTTTCAGGTGCCATCTTGTATGAAGTGCACTTAGTTCGACTGCTGAACTCCAACTTTAGTCTGGCATTGCAGTAGCCGGATGTCTAGTCGACCGTTGTGACACCAATCTACTGCCGATCATTGTTTAATATCTCCATTTCGTGAGATGCATTTAGAGATGGATTTCGAGGTATGACAAGGATTTCATCAGGATGGATTAGTCCAAATTCCTCTCGTGCAATGGCGGCAATCGCTTCTGGTTCTTTCTGGAGTCGTCGCACATAGGTGCGAAGGTGAGCATTTTCGTGCTGTAACTTACGCACTGACTCTGCCAAGTCTCGATATGTGTGCGTCACATCTTGACTGTCGAGTAAACCATCTTCTCCAATGAGCGTTTGGGTGATCAGTAGTGCCGCGATAAACCATATGAGTAAACTGACAGCCGATTGTCCTCGTCGGACGCGTCGTGACGGTTGGTTCGTTGCTGCAGAAGTTTTGGCCTGCATGATAGTTAACGCGATGGTGTCAATTCTTCAAGAGTTTCAGTTACGCATTGCAAGTCATTGAGGTTAACACGCGTGGTATGACTTACTATGTTTGATTCGAGTTGTTCTAATGATCGTCGAACGATAAGCGCCGGTCGACGTCCGGCTTGCGTCAGGTTTACATTAACAGAGCGGCGGTCGTCATCGCGAGGTTTGCGCACTATAAAGCCGCGCGCTACGAGGCGATCAAGAATACTCGTAAGTGTGGATGGTTTAAACCCTAAGCGTTTCTGTAAATCCGCAATCGATCGCGCCTGATTCGTGCTCAGCGCGGCTAAAATTTGTGCCTCAGGTGGGGTGATGCCAAATGTCATACGAAAGCGCTCCAAATGCAGGATAAGTAAATGGCCAGCTTTCTGGAGATGTGGAATGAGTTGCAGTGCCATGGATCAATTGGTTTCCTTATCTTAATTTATATAAAGATACGATATCGTATTATACGATATCGTATTATAAGCGGAGTCTGACGTCAAGCTGGCGTCTCAACTGTGTCGGCACTAGAATCTGTCTATGACTCGATTAAGTGTGAATTTGAATAAGGTTGCTTTGCTCAGGAATCAACGAGACGTTGGTGTTCCAAATTTGGTTCATGCAGCAGAGGCTTCGATTGACGCCGGTGCTTCCGGGATTACTGTTCACCCACGCCCAGATGAGCGGCACACGCGTTTTTCAGACGTTCATGATTTATCTGCGTTCACTGCGGAGCGTGGTGTGGAATTCAACATTGAAGGGAATCCAACTGAAGAATTTCTTAAATTGGTGCACCAGGTCGTACCAGCACAGTGCACGCTCGTACCAGACGCACCTGATCAGCGTACGTCCGATCATGGTTGGGATCTCAGTCTTGATGGTCCACGGCTACGCCCCATTATTGCTGATCTTCGTGACCGGGGTATACGGGTATCGCTGTTCATGGATCCAGATCCCACAACTGTAGGAGCCGCTGCTGGTGTCGGTGCAGATCGGATTGAAATCTACACGGAACCCTATGCCGAAGCGTTTGGAACCATAAATCAAGATGCTATGGCTGAGGCGTGTGCGGCCTGTGCCGATGAGGCGGAACGTACCGGTCTTGGTGTTAACGCTGGACATGATCTCAATCTTGAGAATCTTCCGACGTTGTGTCACCGCGTGTCGAACCTCCTTGAAGTATCAATTGGTCATGCGTTGATAGCTGATGCGCTTGAATTTGGATTACACGCGACTGTGAAGGCATACCTTGAAGCCCTTACGCCAGGTCACTAGTGTGCACCCTATGGCAAACTCGAATGACATAACTAGGCGTGGATTTTTTGGAGCATCCCTTGGAGGATTGGTTGGCTTGGAGTCAGCTAATCTCAGTTCGGTCGCACAGAGGCATCGCCCTATTCCCCTGCCGGCACCCATGAATGTCTGGACCATGGCAACACCCGCACTTGTCCTCGATGCCGAGATCATGGAGGTGAATCTGCAACGTATGGCTGAGCATACACGGGCGGCTCAGGTTGGGTTTCGCCCCTACGTGACAACTCACAAGTGCCCGGTTATTGCTCGTCGACAACTTGAACTGGGGGCCACCGGGATTGCCGTAGCGAAGATCAGCGAAGCGGAAGTGATGGCAGAGGGCGGCCTTGAAAATATTCTGATCACTTCACCGGTAGTAACACGAGGAAAGCTTGCGCGGTTACTGGCGCTTGTGCGGGAACATCCAAAAGTTCAGATTGTTGTCGACCAAAGAGAAAACGTGCGCGATCTCAATGATGCCGCAGCGTCTGTAGGGCTGACCTTGTCAGTGTTTGTGGATTTTAACACGGGTGCCGATCGTACCGGGATTTCAATCGGGAGGGATGCGGTGAATCTTGTAGCTGCGATCGAGAGAAGCCCGGCTCTCAGTTTGGCTGGTGTGCAAGCGTACGCTGGCCAGCTACAGCATCTTGTCGGTTGGGACCAGCGTAGGCAACAATCGGGTCAGATGCTGATAAGGGTGATGGATATAGTCCGAGAAATACGAAGTGCCGGTCACGTTGTACCTACCATCACGGCTGGTGGCACTGGTACCTACGATATCGACACAGAGATCGAAGGCGTGACAGAAATTCAAGCTGGATCATATCTATTTATGGACAGTTACTATCGCAGTATCGGTGGGAGTGCTGGGACTGTCTTTGACGACTTTTTGCCCTCGTTGTTTGTCTTGGCGACGGCAATCAGCCAGCCTGTTGAGGGTCGTATTACTATCGATGCTGGTCATAAGGCCTTTGCGACTGATAAGGCGCCTCCGGAGTTGCGAGATATTCAAGGAGTCAAATACCACTGGGCTGGTGATGAATATGGCATCCTAGAATTCCAGGAACCATCTCGAAATATTAGAATCGGTGACAGAGTGATGATGCTGGTACCGCATTGTGATCCCACCGTGAATTTATACGACCATCTGTATGTCATGCGGCAGGAAGAGATCGCGGAAGTGTGGCCTATTGCGGCACGTGGGAATTCTCAATGATTTAAAGGAAAGCAAAAAAGGTAGCACGATTGCAGGTTTCTGAGGGTAGTCGGCTATAATGGCACCATGTGGACCAAGATGATGAGCGGGCCTCGCAAGCGGGCACCAAAGAAGATCGCTGTNATCGATCCAGATGCATGTTTTGGTGCATTTGCGTGTTCGATTTGCCAGGCGGCATGCCCCGTCGACGATTGTATTATTGAGCAGCCCGATGCTGATGGACGCATGGTTTGTGCAGTCCGTGTANAGGCCTGTATTGGGTGCGGTTTGTGTGTATCGCTCGGTAATGAAACCGCTCCGCAGCCGAGGGACTTTGGATGTCCCACTGACTATGACGCCATTGACCTCATTCCGTACGATGAGGTGGTCCAACTTTTGGAAGATGACGCTACCCAATCACCCAAGATGGTTGGCACCTAGCGTTTCCTCACCAGCCACAGCAGTCGGTTTTAAATCCACAGGACGGGCAACGCCAGACGGCGTGCATCCGGAACATCGCTGCNCCGCAACGNTCGCATAGCATGNCATCCTCGTTGCTATCNTGNNGAGATGTTGGANTGGGAGGTGGCTGGCGAGGAGGCTGTTCAGGTCCAGGCATGGCGCGATTATAGCGTGTGATGTCAATTATCGTGAGTTAGGCACCTTACTAACGGCCACCCCGGTTGGTAGCTTAAGTTGCAAGTGATGTCATGTCTACTCCGTTTACTGATGAAATGACTGTCCGTCGTCATCAGATGGTGCGCGATCAGATCGCGAATCGAGGCGTACGTGATTTCCGTGTTTTGGAAGTAATGCGCCGCATTCCACGGCATGAGTTTGTGGCCGAGCCTTATCGCTCCCAAGCTTATGGAGATCGACCTCTACCAATCGGTGGCGGTCAGACCATTTCGCAGCCTTACATGGTTGCAGTGATGACCGAGGCTCTCAGCGTGGGTCGTGGGGATCGAGTGCTCGATGTCGGTTCTGGATCTGGATACCAAACTGCTGTGTTAGCTAGTCTCGCTGAGTTAGTCGTGGCAGTCGAACAGGATCCAAGTCTTGTCAAAGATGCACATGCTACGTTGCAACGAGTTGGGATTACGAACGTATTGATGCGTGCTGGGGATGGAAGCGTGGGTGCGCCAGAGCATCAGCCGTTCGATGCTATTCTCGTGGCGGCTGGTGCGCCATCAATTCCGAAACCACTACTCGCCCAGTTAAAGGATGGAGGTCGACTCGTTGTTCCTGTCGGGTCACTTTCGAGTCAGCGGCTCGTCATTATTCGGCGTAATGGTGACCGTTATGTAGAAAGATCAGGATGCGGCTGTGTTTTTGTACCATTGGTAGGTCAGCATGGCTGGGAAGATTTCGGGAGTAAAATGACGTAAGCTTGTGGGTAACGCTAGGTATCNGGAAGGTGCGGATACAGAACAGGAGTTTGATCGACATGCGTATTGCCTATCAAGGCGCGCCAGGTGCGTATAGCGAAGCTGCAGGACTCAAATATAAGTCGTCGGCTGACACGTTACCGTGCGAAACCTTTGAAGACGTATTTACTGCGGTTGAAAAACAAACTGCGACACATGGGATTGTGCCGATTGAGAACACGGTTGGTGGCACCATTCGTCGTAATTACGATTTACTGCTCAAATATGAGTTGCCGATTGTAGCTGAAGTGCATCTACCGATTGTTCATAATTTGGTGGCGCTTCCAGGAACCAAATTGGAGGATGTGAGGCGTATTTACTCACATCCACAGGCGCTCGCACAATGTGAACGGTTTCTTCGGACATTGGAAAACATTGAGATCCTTTCGTCTTCTGATACAGCTGGCAGTGCAAAGATGATTCAGGAGAAGCAACTGAAAAATGCGGCGGCTCTTGCCTCAGAGCGTGCATCGGAAGTGTTTGAGCTCGCTCTTCTTAAGTCTAGCGTCCAGGATTTCGAGGACAATATCACACGTTTCTTAGTCATTAGCCGCGAAGCTCTCATTGAAGGTAAACCTGATAAAACGACCATCGTTTTCACTGTACCCAACGAACCAGGTGGACTCTTTAAAGCCTTGAGTGTCTTTGCGCTTCGTGGAATCGACATGGGGAAGCTTGAGTCTCGACCAATTCCAGGTCGCCCTTGGGAGTTTCTGTTCTATGCAGATTTGCTTGCGGACCGACAGGAACTTCGCTGCGCGCGCGCGCTCATGCATTTGGCTGAGTTTGCCCCATTTCTTCGGACACTCGGTTCTTATTCCGGTTGGAAGGATCCTGAAGCTGAAAGTGATTTAGCACTTGGTGCTGACGGACNGTCAACTGGCGATGTNCCTGNGTAGTCGTCNGTTCGATTGTTGAANATGTTCTGGNATGGGATGTAAGCNTGGNCACTGNTTTAGCTATCAAGTTATTTTNTGAAAGTTGATTGAGTTGTATGACAGCNCTGATTAAAACGATATATAACGAAAACCGGACNCGTCTNAAGATTGTCTTAGACCATCCGAANGGGAACGTCATNACGACNGAGATGGCGGTNCAANTNCGAACCGTNTTGGCNTCGTTGCAAGAAGAGCACTCACTNCGTATGGTTANCTTNGAAGGNAGTGGTGGTGAGTTNAGTTTCGGTGCGAGCGTGCAGGAGCACGCGCCTGGNTTGGTTGAACGTATGTTGCCTGAAATGCACAGATTAATTGGAGATATGTTGGAGACTCCNGCTCCCACAGCAGCAGTGGTNAAAGGGCGGTGCATTGGGGGAGGCTTTGAGNTNGCGCTAGCGTGTGATTTTATCTTCGCANCCGAGGANGCTGTGTTNGGTATTCCCGAAGTCGCGTTGGCAGCCTTTCCACCNGCGGCGGCAGCGCTCCTTCCNCTTCGTGTTGGGCACGCCCATGCCAGCCGAGCCATCCTAACTGGCACGACAAGGCCCGCTAAGGCTTGGCACGAGATGGGACTCGTGACGCTTGTTGCACCAGAGGCCGAACTAGATGAGGCTGTCGACACGTGGTTTGACCAGTTCTTAGCAGTCCGTTCAGCAACAGGTCTTCGTCATGCTGTGACTGCNACTCGNATGGGACTTCGGGATAAGGTGAANCGGATCCTGCCCGANCTTGAAAGACTGTATCTGAATGAACTGATGCGTACTACTGATGTCGTCGAAGCTGTGACGGCTTTTCTGGATAAGCGGTCACCGCAGTGGAGNGACTAAGTTNCTCATCACACCGAGTTCTTGCTAGGTGANGNNCTCTCANCTGGATTNCCNGANGNAATGTAATNGTAAACCTCGTNTGAAGGAGTNAATTCTATGACGTCGNATCGATTAATACTGCGATTCGCGGTCGTCCTGATCGCGACTATAACTTTGTTCGGATTTCGCCAAGAGGTTGTNGTTGCNCAGNANATNCCATCACCGGAAGAATTCTTTGGTTTTCAAATGGGAGCNGACCGTAAATTAGCTCGATGGGACAAGNTGGTTGAGTATTACGAAATTCTAGGACGTGAAAGTGATCGCCTCACNGTTGTGAATATGGGGCAGACAACACTCGNCAATCCATTCTTAGCGCTGTTTATTTCTTCACCAGANAATTTGNCTCGTCTNGAAGCACTGCGNGNAATCAANGCCAAGTTGAGTGATCCGCGCGGCGTGCCTCAACAAGAAATTGAGCAGGCGATTCTTGATGGAAAGGTTGTTGTTGTTCAGTCGATGGGGNTGCANTCATCCGAGGTTGCCTCGAGCCANATGGCCGCCGAACTAACCTATGANCTCGTTACCCGTACTGANGACGAAGTGACGCGNATTCTCGATGANACNATCGCTATCATGATTCCGTCCTTCAATCCGGACGGTGAGATCATGGTCACTGATTGGTACAACGANAATGTTGGCACGGAGTACGAAGGCGGTGGTCTTCCTTGGTTGTACCANCATTATATCGGGCATGATAACAACCGTGATGCGTTCCAACAGAATACTGTCGAGTCGCAGTATGGTGCNAAGATTTTGTTCCGCGACTGGNTTCCGCAGGCCTACATTGATCATCACCAGATGGGTGCTTACGGTGCCAGGATCTACGTTCCACCCTACGCTGAGCCGATCCGTCCAGAGGCCGATCCTCTGGTGTGGCGTGAAATGAGTTGGTATGGCGCNCACATCGCCTATAAGGAAGAAGAGGCTGGCAANGCTGGNGTTGTCAATGCAGCTATCTACTCAGGCTGGGGTCACTTTGGTTTCCATTGGGTNACNCCTTTTCATAATATCGCCGGCATGTTGACCGAGTCGGCGAGTGCTCGTCTGGCCACACCACTGTTTGTTCACCCTGATCAACTCAACGGTTCGAGAGGCTTACCGGAATATGAGGCNCAAACGACGTTNCCAAACCCNTGGGAAGGCGGGTGGTGGCACGTCCGTGACATNGTTGANCAGCAGAAGATTGCGGCGATNGCGACNTTAGATATAGCTGCTCGACATCGTGCCACGGTTCTCCGGAACGCGTACCTGAAGGCCATTCGNCAAATTGAACGTGGCCAATCGANGTCACCCGTTGCATTTGTNATTCCAANGGATCAACACGATNTGCTCACGGTGCTCAAAATGGTGAANAACTTGNNCAGACAAGGCATCGACGTGCAACGCNCNACAACNGGGTTCACNCANGAAGGTCGNATTTACAAGGCCGGGTCGTTCATTGTCTCNATGGCTCAGCCGAANCGTGGCGTGATTCGTTGGCTGCTTGGNCGGACNTTCTACCCAGACAATACTTATACGCGAGACCGTGATGGCAANCCNATACGGCCGTACGANATGTCTACNGACACCATGGCAGAATTTATGGGTGTGCGTGTGGATCCTGTCAAATCAGTTNTTGAGACNACNNTNGAGACTGTTGATGCACTACTTNCACCGGAAGGNACNGTGGCGCAGGGTCGTTTTGGTTANGTGCTCGACGGTCGACTGAACGATAGNTTCAAGGCNGCCAATCTACTTCTCGCGGACAATNTNANTGTGCGGCGTGTTACCACTTCCGATAACGGACTCAGGGCTGGAGACTTTGTNGTGGCGNCTNCGGCGNCNNACGATGTTGTGGCGCAGNTAGCGNAGACGACCGGTGTCAATTTTTCACCGAGCNACGTTGACTCTAGTCGTGTCAGTGAGCCCTTACGCCAG